>NZ_JBEOZU010000051.1:0-68295 GCF_040298185.1 Streptomyces sp. NPDC001634
GGCGAAGCCCAGCTGATCTACAACTGGGAGGCGCTGCCGGCCGAGGTGGCCCAGCTCATCCTCTCCCGCCCCGCAGGGGCCACTTGACGCTCCGGACCAGGCCACTTAGCGTCCGGTCAACACATGTGGACAGGTAGGGCGGCGATGGCAGACTCCTCGGATTCCCCCGACAACAGATCCACCGGCCGGCAGCTCCAGATGGAGGCGCACGGGCTCGACGTGATCGGCGACACCGAGCGCAAGGGCACTCCACGGACGCTGTTCTGGCCCTGGTTCGGGGCGAACGTCTCCGTCCTCGGACTGAGTTACGGCGCCTTCGCCCTCGGTTTCGGGATCTCCTTCTGGCAGGCGCTCGTCTCCGGAGCGATCGGGATCGTCTTCTCCTTCCTGCTGTGCGGGTTCATCGCGGTCGCGGGCAAGCGCGGGTCGGCGCCCACGATGGTGCTCAGCCGCGCCGCATACGGAGTGCGCGGCAACAGGCTCCCGTCGGTGATCTCCTGGGTGCTCACCGTCGGCTGGGAGACCGTCCTGACCGCGCTCGCCACCATGGCCACCGCGACCGTCTTCGGACGGCTCGGCTGGGGCGGCGGCACCGGGACCAAGGTGGTCGCCCTGGTCCTGGTCGGCGCGCTGACCGTCATCGGCGGCGTCATGGGCTTCGATCTGATCATGCGGCTGCAGACGGTGATCACCGTGGTCACGGGCGTGCTCACCGTCGTCTACGTCGTCCTTGTCGCCGATCACATCCACTGGCACACGGTCGGCGCCCTTCCGGCGGGCTCGGCCCAGGAGTTCATCGGAGCGCTGGTCTTCATGATGACCGGCTTCGGCCTCGGCTGGGTCAACGCCGCCGCGGACTACTCGCGTTATCTGCCGCGCGGCGCGGCCGGCCGGGGCGTGATCGGCTGGACCACGTTCGGCGCGTCGGTGGCGCCTCTGCTCCTGCTGGTCTTCGGCCTGCTGCTCGCCGGTTCCTCCAGCACACTCGACAAGGCCGTGGCCGCCGACCCGATCGGTGCGCTGACGACGATCCTGCCCACCTGGTTCCTGGTCCCGTTCGCCGTGGTCGCGGTCCTCGGCCTGGTCGGCGGTGCCGTGCTGGACATCTACTCCTCCGGGCTGGCCCTGCTGTCGGCCGGCCTGCGCGTGCCCCGCTACCTCGCCGCACTCGTCGACGGGGTTCTGATGATCGCGGGCTCGGTCTACATCGTCTTCTTCGCCGACAACTTCCTCGGCCAGTTCATGGGCTTTCTGACCACGCTCGGCGTCCCCATCGCGGCCTGGTGCGGCATCATGCTCGCCGACCTGGCCCTGCGCCGCCGTGACTACGACGAGGACGATCTCTACCGCCCGCACGGCCGCTACGGGGACGTACCGCTCACGCCCCTGCTGCTCACCCTCGCGGCCACGGCGATCGGCTGGGGCCTGGTCACCAACACCGCCGCGAGCTGGCTGGACTGGCAGGGCTATCTTCTCGGCCCGCTCGGCCTCGGCGGCACGACGGGCGCCTGGGCGTACGCCAATCTCGGTGTCCTGGCCGCTCTGGTGGTGGGTTTCCTGGGCACCCTGACCCTGGGCCGTGGGCGCGTGCACAGGCAGGAACAGCAGGCGCCCGGCCCGGCGGTCGACAACGGGGTGCCGATCGCATGACCACCAGCGACCTGCTCGCCGTCATCGACATGCAACGCGTCTTCGCCGAGCCCGGCAGCCCCTGGGCCGCTCCCCGCTACGGGGAGGCGGCGGACGGCGTACGACGACTGCTGCCGGCCTTCAGGGAGCGCGTCACCTTCACTCGCTTCCTGGCACCGGAGAAACCCGTCGGCGCGTGGCGGGCGTACTACGAGCAGTGGCCCTTCGCGCTGCAGCCGCCGGATGCCCCGCTGTGGCGTCTGACCGACGACTTCGAGACCCGGGCACGGCACGTGCTGGACGCCACCACGTTCGGCAAGTGGACACCTGAGCTGGCCGAGCGCGTCGGCCCCGAAGGCCGTCTGGTGCTGGCCGGCGTCAGCACCGACTGCTGCGTGCTGTCCACGGCCCTTGCCGCGGCGGACGCCGGAGCCGAGGTCGTGGTGGTCGCCGACGCCTGCGCGGGCGCCGACGACGACGCGCACGAAAAGGCTCTGCACATCATGGACCTGTACCGTCCGCTGATCCGCGTGGTCACCTCGGCCGAGCTGCTCGGGGAGTCCCGGGCCTCGGGGAGTCCCGGGCCTCGGGGAGTCCCGGGCCTAGGGGAGTCCCGGGCCTAGGGGAGTCCCGGGCCTAGGGGAGTCCCGGGCCTGGAGGGGAGTCCCGGGCCTGGAGGGGAGTCCCTGGCAGCGGCCTGTCTTCCGGCCGTGGACTTCCCGGCATCCGATATCCCGGATGGGCCGGCCGCATGGGAAGGAATGTCCTGGCCTTGGAGGGGTACGCGACGGGAGCGCCCGGTGCCGTTGGTACCCGGGCGTGCCTGTCCGTACTACCCGGGGATTTGCCATGGACACGCCTGAGAACAGGAACCATCCGACCGCGGCCCAGGCAGCACTCGACACCCTCGCGGTGGACGCCGCCGACTCGGACGCGCTGGATGCGCTGGCCGGAAGCGACGTGCTCGTCCCCGTGCCGGACGACGTCACCGAGGAGGACGCGGGCAACCCCAACACCGTGGCGCTGCCCGTCCTGGAGCAGCCCGACGGGGAGCAGACGGTGCCGGTGTTCACCTCCGAGACCGAGATGGCGGACCTGCTGCCGTTCGTCTCGCGCTACCGGCTCGTGCCCCTCGGCGCGCTCGCCTCCCAGTGGCCGACCGACGACCTCACGCTCACCATCGACGCGGCCTCCCCGCACGGCCTGACGCTCAACTCCGAGGGGGTGCGTACGCTCCTTATCCGGCCCCAGGGGTGACCCGGGGGAGGAGGCGGACCGGCCGCCTGCGGCGCCCTGCGGGGGCTGCTGCTCCGGGGGAGCCGGAGTACGGTTCACAATGACCGAATGAAATGGATCATCGGCGTCGCCGGCGCCCTGCTCCTCGTGCTGGTCCTCGCCAACATCCTGCGTACGCTCGTCGTGCCCCGTGGTCTGTACAGCGCGTTCGTGATCCGGCTGTGGCGCACGATGCGCTTCGTGCTGCGGCCGGCGGCCCTGCGCGGCGGCTACCTCGCCCACGACCGGGCGCAGACCTGGCTGGCCCCGCTGATGCTGATGAGCATGCTGGTGAGCTGGCTCGGTGCGTCGCTCGTCAGCTTCTCCCTGCTCCTGTACTCCCTGTCCTCGCTGAGTTTCGCCGACGCCCTCCGCGAGGCCGGTTCCAGCATGTTCACGCTCGGCTTCGCCAGCGGCGCCCGGCTGCGTCTGTCCGCTCTGGACTTCGCCGCGGCGGTCACCGGACCGGTCGTCATCGCCCTCCAGATCGCCTACCTGCCCACGCTGTACGCCGCCTACAACCGCCGCGAACTGGAGGTCACCCTCCTGCAGTCGCGGGCCGGGGAGCCCGCCTGGGGCCCGGAGATCCTCGCCCGCCAGTTCCTGGTCGACACCGAGACGGCCCTGCCCGAGCTGTACCGCGCCTGGGAGCGGCTCGCCGCCGACATCGGCGAGAGCCACTCCACGTATCCGGTCCTGCTGGCCTTCCGCTCGCCGCGTCCCCACCGCAGCTGGATCGTCGGCCTGATCGCCGTGATGGACGCGGCGGCCATGCAGCTCTCGCTGGCGCCGGCCGCGGCCTCGCCCCAAGCGCGACTGGTGCTGCGCGCCGGGTTCACCGCCCTGCGTGACATCGCCCGCGCCCTGCGCTTCGACTTCGACGTCGACCCGGCCCCCGACGCCGCGATCCACCTCACCTTCGTCGAGTTCGAGGCGGCCGTGGCGATGGTGGAGGCGACGGGCTTCCCGTCCGAACGCACCGCCGAGGAGGCATGGCCGCACTTCCACGGCTGGCGCGTCAACTACGAGGCGATCGCGTACGAGCTGTGCCGTCGCGGGGATGCCGTGCCCGCGCTGTGGACCGGGCCGCGCGACTACCCCTGGGCCCCGCTCCCGCCGCAGCGGCCTGTGGACCGTCGGCCGGGTCAAGGACGGCCAAAACTGCCCCCTGCCATCGAGTAGTCCGGCCCGACCCGGCGGGAAGATGCCAGCGGAGGACATCGACACGGAGGGTGGGGTTGTGGTGAGGGTCGTCCTGCTGGGTACGGCCGCCGGCGGCGGATTCCCGCAGTGGAACTGTGCATGCGCGCTGTGCGCAGCCGCCCGCGCCGGTGAACTGCCCTCCCGCACCCAGGAGTGCGTCGCCGTCACAGGCAACGGCCGCGACTGGTGGCTGCTCAATGCCTCACCGGACATCCGTACGCAGTTGGCGGCCACCGCCGCGCTCTGGCCGGGCCCGGGACCCCGGGACACCCCGCTCAGGGGTGTTCTCCTGACGGACGCGGAGGCGGACCACCTCGCGGGCCTGCCGGTGCTGCGCGGCGGCGCGGGCCTGAAGGTGTACGCCGCCCCGCCGGTCCTGGCCGCACTGGGCCCGCTCCGCACGGCACTCGACCGCTATGCCGCGTGGGAGTGGGCGGACGCGCTGACCGAGGGCGGTTTCGTCCTGGCGGGCGGGCTGGTCGTCACGGCGCACCCGGTGGGCGCGAAGGCTCCCAAGTACCTCCCGGCTGCCGCGGCGGACGACCGCTGGGTGATCGCGTACCGCATCGAGGACCTGGCCACCGGCGGAACCCTGGTGTACGCGCCCTGCGTGGGCGCCTGGTCGCCCGTCCTGGACGAGCTGCTGCGCACGGCGGACTGCGTGTTGCTGGACGGCACGTTCCATTCCGCCGACGAGATGGACGTCACGGTTCGGGGCGAGGCCGGGCAGGCGGCCATGGGCCACCTGCCCGTGGCGGGCCCGCACGGCAGTCTGACGGCCTTCGCCCGCCACCCCGGCCCGCGCCGGATCTACACCCACCTCAACAACACGAACCCGCTGCTCGATCCGGCCTCGGCGGCCCGGCACAGGATCGCCGAAGCAGGCGTTGAGGTCCTCGCGGACGGGGCCGAGCTGGTCGTCTGAGGCCTACTCCGGGGCCGTGCCCGTTCCCTCCGCGGGCGGCTGGGCATTCAGCATGCGGGCCAGGACGTCGCGTTGCAGCGGCAGCACCTCGGCATGCAGCTCCCGGCCCTTCTCGGTGAGGGCGACCCACACCCCGCGGCGGTCCTCCTGGCACACGGAGCGCTGCACCAGGCCGTCCTTCTCCAGCCGTCCGATCAGCCGGGACAGGGCACTCTGGCTCAGATGGACGCGCCCGGCGATGTTCTGCACCCGGCACTGATCGCCGTGCGCCGATGTCTCGGCGGCGAGGATGTCCAGCACCTCGAAGTCGCTTGCGCCGAGCCCGTGCGGGTGCAGCACGCGGTCGATCTCGCACATCGTGCGGGCGTGCACCGACAGGATGTCCCGCCACTGTTCCTCGAGCCGGGCACCGGCCGTTCTCGCTGCCATACTCGCACGGTAACAGAAAACGGCTCATTTATTTACTGTGCAACTAGTGCGCCTGCAAGCAACCGGCCATGGATGGAGATGTGCGACCGTGCCCCGCACAGTCCCTATGCGGCGGTGTCCTGGATGATCCCCACGAGGTTCCCGTCCGTGTCCTTCACCGACGCGATCAGCCTGCCGCCACCGACGTCCTGCACGTCCTGCAGCAGCTCGGCCCCAGCGTCCAGCAGAGCCGCGAGCCGCGCCCTGATGTCGTCCACGTGCCAGTAGGGCACCGGACCGGTCATCCCCTTGGCGTGGCCGTTCGGGTCGAGGCCGACGTCCTGCCCCGCGTCCTTGAACCCGACGTAGTACGGCTCGTCCGCGTACGGCTCCACCTCCAGCAGGGCGCTGAACAGGGCCTTTGCCCGGGCGAGGTCCTTGACGGGGTAGATGATCGTCTTGAGGCCGGCGGTCATGGCGTACTCCTCCGAGATGCGTGGGCCGACGTCGTTCGTCGGTGGTTCCACGCTAGGCCGGGGGATCGTCGGAAGGCTTCTCCAAAACTGACGGGTCGCGCGTGGCGACGGTCCGCGCCCTGTGCCGGGCCGTCGGACGTCAGCAGCGAGCGGATGGCTCTCGGGGACAGCCCGGCCTCCTTGGCACGCAGGACCACCGCCACACGGGTGAGGTCAGCCGCCGTGTACCGGCGGGCTCCGCGGGGTGGCGCGCGGGCACGATCGATCGTGCCGGCCGACCGCACGCCGAGCCCCAGACCGCGCGCCGCCATCGCGCTCTGCTGCTGGACTTCCGCGTCGTGGCCGCGTACGGACAGCCATTGCCCGACCGCTCGGCAAGGGGCTACCGCGCCGAGAAGGTCCTCCGCGAGCTCGCCGCACCCGAGCCGCCCTGGCCGGACCCGCCGCGTCCTGGTGCCCGGAGGCCGGATCGTGCACGCCCGCGCCGACCTGATCCCGCCCCAGGCCGCGCGCCGCCATCGTGCTCTGCTGCTGGACGCCGGCTGAACAGAGGTGCCGGCCGAGGTGCGGGCCGGGATCCTCACGGGAGCCGGAACGCAGCCCACGCTCACCGGCCCCGCCGAGGCCGCCTGCGCGGTCGGAGCCGTGAGCCGCGGGCGCGCCGACGCCCCCGTCGCCGAGCAGCGCGCCCGTACGGATGCCGACCGGCGTGATCCTCAGGTCGACTCGCGTCTGACCAGCTCCGTCGGCAGGATCACCGCCGCCGGGTCCTCCCCGCCGATCTGGGCCAGCAGCACCCGTACCATCTCGTTGCTGATCCGGTCCCACGGCTGACGGATCGTGGTGAGCGCGGGACTCACCGCCGTAGCGGCGGGGGAGTCGTCGAAGCCGCCCACCGCCACGTCCTCCGGTACCCGGCGCCCGGCCTTCTGGAGCGCGCTCAGCACCCCTTGGGCCATCAGGTCGGAGGCCACGAACACCGCGTCCAAGTCGGGTGCCTGCGCCAGGAGCCGTTCGGCGCCCGCCTCACCGCTGGCCCGGCTGTAGTCGCCCGGGACGACGAGCCTCTCGTCGATGTCGATGCCCGCCCAGGTGAGCACCTCTTTGTAGCCCGCGAGCCGCTCCACGCCTCCCGGCGTGTCCAGCGGACCCGTGACCACACCGATCCGCCGCCGCCCCAGCGACAGCAGATGGCGCACCATGTCCCGCGCGCCGTCCCGGTCGTCCGCCGCCACATAACTCACCTTGGAGCCCAGCCCGATGGGCTTGCCGCACGCGACCAGCGGTACGCCCGCCTCGCGCAGCTCCTCGGCGACCGGATCGCCCGAGTGGCTGGAGACCAGCAGCACCCCGTCGACATGGCCCGCGGTGATGTACCGGGTGATGCGGCGCCGCTCGTCCTTCGTGCCGGCGAGCATCAGCAGCAGCGGGATGTCATGCGCGGCCAGTGCCTGGGTACAGCCGCGCAGCAGGACGTTGAAGTTAGGGTCCTCGAAGAACCGCTCCTGGGGCTCGGTCAGCAGGAAGCCGATCGAGTCCGAGCGGCCGGTGATCAGCGAGCGGGCGTGCCGGTTCACGACGTACCCGGTCCTGCGGATGGCGGCGTTGACCGCCTCCTGCGCCGCCGGGCTCACGTAGTGTCCGCCGTTGAGCACGCGCGAGACGGTGCCGCGTGAGACACCTGCCTCGCGCGCGACGTCGTGGATCGTCGGCGGTCTGCGCCGACCCCCCGTGTTGCTCATGGTCATGACTTTACGGCCCCGGAGAGCAGATCGAGGCTCCAGAAGCGCTGGACGACCAGGAAGAGGGCGATCAGCGGGATGACCGCGAGGAACGCGCCCGTGATCACGAGGGTGTAGAGCGCCGGAGTGTTCGCGCCCTGCTCCAGGAGGGTCTGCAGGCCGAGCGTGATCGGGAACTTCTCGTCGTCGCTGAGCATGATGTACGGCAGCAGGAAGTTGTTCCACACCGCCACGAACTGGAACAGGAACACCGTGACCAGACCGGGCACCATCATCGGCAGTGCGATCCGCGTGAAGATCCGCCACTCGCTCGCGCCGTCCATCCGCCCGGCCTCGACGACGTCCGCGGGCACGGCGGCGCTCGCGTAGATGCGGGCGAGGTAGACGCCGTACGGCGACAGGACCTGGGGCAGGAACACGGACACGTAGGAGTCCGTCATGTTCACCTTCGCCAGCAGCAGGTACTGCGGGACGGCGAGGATCACCGGTGGCATCAGCACGCCCGCCAGCAGGATGTTGAACATCGTCTCGCGGCCCCTGAAGCGGTAGACCGCGAGCGCATACCCGCTGACCGCCGAGACGGCCGTCGACAGGAGGGCACCGAGTCCGGCGTAGAGCGCGGAGTTGCCCATCCACTTCCAGTAGATGCCGTCGCGGTAGGCGTTCAGGTCCTTCAGGTTGTCGGCGAAGCCCGTGCCCGGCCAGAAGGTGAAGGTGGAGAACAGCTCCTTGCCGGACTTCGTGGAGGCGATCACCACCCAGGCCACCGGCAGCAGACAGTAGATCGCTCCGGCCAGCAGTGTGACCGTCGGGACGAGACCGATCCGGCGGCGCAGCGGCGGACCCTGCGCCGTGCCTGGGGTGGCGCCGGCGGCCGGAGCGGACTTGCGGATGGCAAGAGAACTCATCGTGCTTCCTCCTGCTTGTTCCGGGAGTTCGCGGCCCACAGGAAGCCGAAGGACAGGACGAGCGTGACGAGGGCGATGAGTACGGCCTCCGCGGCGGCCGAGTAGACATCGCCCGCACCGAAGGCGTCCCGGTACACCTTCATCAGCGGACTCCAGGTCGTGGAGACGGAGTTGGTGAGGGGCTTGAGGATGGTCGGCTCGCTGAACACCTGGAGCGTCGCGATGATCGAGAAGAAGAAGGTGAGCACCAGCGAGGGAGCCACCATCGGGATCTTGATCTTGAGTGCGATCTGCAGCGGGGTGGCGCCGTCGAGCTTGGCCGCCTCGTACACCTCGGCCGGGATGGCCTGCAACGAGGTGTAGATGACGATCATGTTGAAGCCGGTGCCGCCCCAGACCGCGATGTTCGACAGGGCCAGGTACAGCGGCCCGCCGTCGAGGAGGTTCGGCTGCGGCAGCCCCAGCCTGTCGAGGACGAAGTAGAACGGGCTGACGTCCGGCAGGTACAGGAAACCCCACAGGGTCGCCGAGACGACGCCGGGGACGGCATACGGCAGAAAGATCGAGAGCCGGCTGAACGGGGCGAGCCGCACCCGGTCGGTGTCGAGCATCAGCGCGAACAGCAGGGCGAGACCGAGCATCACCGGGACGACGATCGTGCCGTACCCGAGCACGCGCAGCGCGCCGTGCAGCAGTTCGGAGTCCTTGAAGGCGTCGGTGTAGTTCTCCAGTCCGGCCCAGACTTCTTTCCGCACACCGGACCCCAGGCCCAGACCGGAGACGTGCACCTTGTGGAGGCTGAGCCAGAGCGCGTAGCCGATGGGCAGCGCGAAGAACAGGGCGAAGAGCACCGTGGCGGGGACAAGGAAGAAGTAGGGCGCGCGCAGCGCTCCTTTGAGGGCGGTGGTGGGAGACGGGTGGGCGTACGGGGCCGCCTTGACCCCGTACGACGTCTGACGTGCGTCGGTCACTGAGCGACCTCGAAGCCCTGCTTCTTCATGTCGGCGACCGTGCTGTCCTGCATGGTCTTCAGGGCGGTCAGGAAGTCCGACTTGTCCTTGGCGGCCGCGCCGAACGCGTCCTTGAAGGACTGGTACGCGACATTCACGTTCGGGCCCCACGCCGAGGGCGCCGTGGTCTTCGCGATCTCCGAGGCGCGGGTGTAGAAGTCGGACTGGCCGGAGAAGAAGGCCGGCGGCTGGGCGAACGCGTCACTGGTCTGTGCGGTGGTGGCGGCCGGGTAGATGCCGCCCTCCTTCGCGAGCGCGGTCAGCGCCTCGGGGTCGGTGTTCAGCCAGGCCGCGAACTTCGCGGCGGCCGACTTGTGCTGCGAGTCGGTGGTGACGGCGGTCGAGGAGCCGCCCCAACTGCCCGTCACATCCTCCGTCTTCGACCACTGCGGCAGCGGCGCCATCGCCCACTTGCCCTTGGTGTCCGGCGCGGCAGTGGTCAGCGTGCCCGGCGCCCACACCGCGCTCACCCAGGCGATCTGCTTGCCGGTGTCCAGGGCCTTGTTCCAGGCCGGTGTGTACATCGGCTGGTTGTCGATTGCGCCCTCCTTGACGAGGCCGCCCCAGAAATTGGCGACCTTCTGCGTCGCCTCGTCGTCGATGCCGACCTTCCACTTCTGGCCGGAGGTTGTCCACCACTTGGCGCCGGCCTGCTGGGCGAGACCGGCGAAGAGTCCCGAGTCATTGGCGGAGAACGTGGTCAGGGCCTTGTCCGGGGCCTTCTTCTTCAGGTCGCGAGCGGTCTGCGCGAACTCGTCCCAGGTCGTCGGGACCTTCAGGCCGTACCGCTTGAACAGGTCCGTGCGGTAGTAGAACATCATCGGCCCGATGTCCTGCGGGATCGCGTAGACCGCGTCCGAGCCGAGCGTGGTCTGCTGCCAGACGCCCGCCGCGAACTTGCTCTTCGCGTCGCCCGCCTCCTTGGAGATGTCGGCGAGCGCGTCATTGCTGACCAGCGTGGGCAGCGCCTGGTACTCGGCCTGCACCAGGTCGGGCGCCTTCTTCGCCTTGTGCGCGGTGAGGATCTTGGTGACCAGTGTGTCGCCGGAGGCCTGCTTCTTCGCGGTGACCGTGATCTGCTGCTTCTTGCCCGGCCCCTTGTTCCACAGGTCCACGACCTTGTCCATGCCCGGGGTCCAGGTCCAGTACGTCAGCGAGACGGGCCCGGACTGGGCGTCGCTCTTGTCGTCGGACGAGCCGCAGGCGGCGAGCGTGGTGGCGCCGAGCGTGACGGCGACGGCGGTGGCTGCATATCTACGGAGCCGCATGTGCTTCGTGCTGGGCATGGATCGTTCTCCCCTGACCTGGGTCTCCGCCTGCTGCGGAGACCAGCCCTGATTCATGCGCGGCTCGCCTCCGAGGGTCGTGCCGCGCTCGCGGTGCTTCTGTGAGCGTTCACAGTAGAGAAACATCCAGGACACTTGTCAATGCTTGTTGCTGTGCGGTTATGTTGGGCTCGCGCAGCTGACCATGTGTGTGCACGTTCCCAAATGATCGATCCACCGGGAGATTCCATGCCGGACACCACCCCCACGGGCCTCACCAGGCTCGCCTTCGGCGGGGACTACAACCCCGAGCAGTGGCCGGAAACCGTCTGGCACGAGGACGTGCGGCTCATGCGCGAGGCGGGCGTGACCATGGTGAGCGTCGGGATCTTCTCCTGGGCGCTGCTCGAACCCTCACCGGGAGAGTTCGACTTCGGCTGGCTGGACCGCCTCCTGGACCTGCTGCACGAGAACGGCATCCGCGTCGGCCTGGGCACGCCCACGGTGGCACCGCCCGCCTGGTTCTACCGCGAGCACCCCGACGCGCTGCCCGTGACCGCCGACGGCACCCGGTACGAGTTCGGTTCCCGCGGCGCCATCTGCCACAGCAACACCGACTACCGGTCGGCCGCCGCGGCCATCACCACGCAGCTCGCGACGCGGTACGGCGACCATCCCGCGCTCGCGCTGTGGCACGTGCACAACGAGTACGGCGTCCCCGTCTCGGCCTGCTACTGCGAGTCCTGCGCCGCGCACTTCCGCCGTCGGCTCGTGGCCACCTACGGCACGGTCGAGCAGCTCAACGAGGCCTGGGGCACGGCCTTCTGGGGCCAGCGCTATACGGACTTCGCCCAGATCAACCCGCCACGCGTGACACCCACGGCCGGCAACCCCACCCAGGCACTGGACTACAAGCGGTTCACCGACGCCACCATCCGCGAGAACTTCGTGAGGGAGCGGGACATCCTCCACCGGCTGTCCCCGGGCGTCCCCGTCACCACCAACTTCATGACCGCGCTCAGCCAGTGCGACTCGATCGACTACTGGGCCTGGGGCCGCGAGGTCGATCTCGTCACCAACGACCACTACCTGATCACCGACGGCCGACGCACCCACGTCAACCTCGCCATGGCCGCCGACATCACCCGCTCCGTCGCCGGCGGCGCGCCCTGGCTGCTGCTCGAACACTCCACCTCGGGCGTCAACTGGCAGCCCCGCAACCCCGCGAAAGCACCGGGCCAGATGGCCCGTAACTCCCTCGGGCACGTGGCCCGCGGCTCCGACGGCGCCATGTTCTTCCAGTGGCGGCAGTCGCGGCGCGGCGCCGAGAAGTTCCACTCGGCGATGCTCCCGCACGGCGGCACGGACACCAGGGTGTGGCGCGAGGTCGTCGAACTCGGAGCCGCCGTAGACTCGTTGAGCGCGATCCGTGGCACCCGTACACAGGCCGATGTGGCCGTCCTGTGGGACTGGCAGTCCTGGTGGGCGCAGAACCTCCAGTGGCGCCCCAGCGAGGACCATGACCCGCGCGAGCGCGCCGACGCCTTCTACGAGGCCCTCTACGACCGCCACCTCACCGTCGACTTCGCCCACCCGGAAGCCGACTTGTCGGCGTATCCCCTTGTCGTCGTTCCCGCGCTGTACCTGATGACGGAGGCGGCCGGGAACAACCTCAGGGAGTACGTCGAGAACGGCGGCACCCTCGTCGTCTCGTACTTCTCCGGCATCGTCGACGAGCACGACGCCGTCCACGAGGGTCCCCACCCGGGCGCCCTGCGCGACGTCCTCGGCCTGACCGTCGAGGAGTTCTCGCCGCTGCTGAAGGACGAACGGATCCGCATCACCGGCCCCGACGGCTCGGAGCTGAGCGGTGACGTGTGGAGCGAGTTCGTCGTCCCGCGCGGCGCCGAGACCGTGTGGACGTACGCCGACGGGCTCGCCGCGGGCCACCCCGCGATCACCCGGCACCGGCTCGGCGAGGGCTCCGCCTGGTACGTCTCGACCCGCCTCGATGTGCACGGCCTGGACGCGCTGCTGGGCTGGGCCGCCGACGACGCCAGGATCGCGCCGCGCGCCGATCTGCCGCACGACGTCGAAGTGGTGCGGCGCACGGGGGAGTCGGGCACGTTTCTGTTCGTGATCAACCACTCCGCGCTCGACGCCAAGGTGCCGCTGGAGGCGCACGGCACGGAGCTGCTCACCGGCGAGCGCGCCGCCGGGCACCTGGGCGTGCCGGCGGGCGCCGTCAGGGTCGTACGGCTCGACGGCTGAGCTGCGCCATTTTGGGCTCGGTTCGCCTCCGGGGCGCCGCTGTGTCGACATCGCCTGACGGCTCACTCGCCACCGGGACCGAGCTCTTCGAACCCCGGCCGGACTTCCTGGGGGACCTCCGGCCGGTCCGGGCGGCGTCGGGGTCATACCTGCGGGTACGGCGCCGCTCGATCCCCCACTCCCCAAGGTCCCCGCCTTCGTCGAAGGGACGACGATGTTCCACGCGAGACGCGCTCTGAGGCCCCTGCTGATACCGCTCTTCGCAGGCCTCGCCCTCACCACGCTGCCCGCCACCGGCGCGCACGCCGCCTCGACGCTCACCAACGGCGGCTTCGAGTCGGACGGCACCGGCACCGCGACGCCGGCCGGCTGGTCCGAGTACGGCGACACCGGCGCCTCGTACACCGAGTCCGGCGGCCACAGCGGCAGTTACCGCCTGACCCACTACTCCGCCTCCGCGTACAAGGTGGAGACGTACCAGTACCTGTCGGGGCTGACCAACGGGAACTACAAGCTGACCGCCTGGGTCCGTTCCAGCGGTGGCCAGAACTCCGCGTACATAGCCCTGAAGAACTGCGGCAGCGCGGAGCAGCACACCGACCTGCCGGTGTCCTCCAGCGGCTGGATCCGGATCGTCACCCCGATCAAGGTCACGAACAACCAGTGCACGATCAGCATCAACTCCGATGCCCATGCGGGCAACTGGATCAACGTCGACGACCTCACCTTCGCCTCCGGCACGTCGAGCCTGTCCATCAAGGGCGCCGACATCTCGTCCCTCGCCAAGAGCGAGGCTCTGGGCGGTGTGTACAAGACCACCTCCGGCACCACCGGTGACGCGCTCGCCATCCTCAGGTCCGCCGGTATGAACTACGCGCGCCTGAAGGTCTGGGTCAACCCGGCCGACGGCTACAACAACAAGACCCGCGTCCTCGCGATGGCCAAGCGCATCAAGGCGCAGGGCATGAAGCTCCTGGTCGACTTCCACTACTCGGACACCTGGGCCGACCCGGGTGCCCAGACCAAGCCGGCCGCCTGGGCGGGGCACTCGTACAGCCGGCTGAAGACGGACGTCTACAACCACACGTACGACGTCCTCAACGCCCTGAAGGCGCAGGGCACCACGGCCGACATGGTGCAGATCGGCAACGAGATCAACGGCGGAATCCTGTGGTCCGAGGGTTCCACGAGCAACTGGCCGCAGCTCGCCGGTCTGCTCAACTCCGGCTACGACGCCGCCAAGGCGGTCTCCTCGTCCACCGTCGTGGCGCTGCATCTGGCGAAGGGCGGTGACAAATCGGGCACGGAGTGGTGGTTCGACAACGCGGTCGCCAACGGCATCAAGTTCGACGCCATCGGCCTGTCGTACTACGGCTACTGGCACGGCCCTCTCGCCGACTTCCAGACCACGCTCGACGATGCGGCCTCCCGCTACGGCAAGCCGGTGTTCGTCGCGGAGACCGCGTATCCGTTCCGCCTGGACAGCAAGGACTCGCTCACCAACCAGATCGACACCACCGGTGAGCTGGTGAACGGGTACCCGGCGACCACGGCCGGGCAGGCCGCCTGGCTGCGGGACGTGATGAACATCGTGGAGGCCGTCCCGAACGGCCGCGGTCTCGGCGCCTTCTACTGGGAGGCCACCTGGACCGCGGTCACCGGCAACGGCTGGGACCCGACCGACCCCTCCTCCGGCAACGGCTGGGAGAACCAGGCCATGTTCGGCTACGACGACAAGGCACTGCCCGCGATGAACTGGTTCAGCCACCGCTGAACCACCCGCAACACGAGGCCCGGCCGCCCGCGCGGCCGGGCCCGACCCCTGACCGCACCGTTCGACCCGGCCATTTCGGCCCGTTCGGATCTCGGCCCGGCACCGCACGACAGGCGAAAGTGGCCGGGAGGGCGGTACGGAGGGGACGAGATGCTGAAGACACCCGCGAGTGGGAAGCGGCTGCGGATCCTTGAATGGCTGAGGGACCCGGTCGCCCACTTCCCGCCGCAGCGCCACGGCGACCTCGTCGAGGACGGGGTGACGGCGGCGGCCGTCGCCGCGAAGCTCGGCGTGCCCCGGTCCGTCGCCGAAACCGATCTGCGCCTCCTCGCCGCCATCGGCCTCTTGCGCACCAAGAGGATCCGGCGGCGCACCTATTACCGCCGTGACGAGGTCCGTATCGCGGAGGTTGCGCGCATGTTCGAGAAGGGGTGGTAGCCGACGGCTCACAGAGGCACGCGCCTGCGAGGATGGGGTCGCCTCCGACAGTGAAGGGCAGGCGCACATGGACCGCCGCACGGCTCTCGTCCCACTCCGCTACGTCGCGATCGGCGGCCTGGGTCCGGAGGACGTGGTCGCCGATGCGCGCGGCCGGGTGCTGACCGGTGTGGAGGACGGCCGCATCCTGCGCCTCGACGGTCTGGCCGATCCGGCCCGGACCCGCATCGAGGTGCTCGCGGAGACCGGCGGCCGGCCCCTCGGCCTCGAACTCCTCCCGGACGGCGCCCTGCTGGTGTGCGACGCACACCTCGGGTTGCTGAGGGTCGACCCGGACGACGGCACCGTACGCATCCTCGCCGACTCGGTGGCGGGGGAGCCCCTGCGGTTCTGCAGCAATGCCGTCGCCCTCTCCGACGGCACGGTCTTCTTCACCGTCTCCAGCCTCCGCCACCCCCTGGAACAGTGGATCGGCGAGATGGTCGAACACACCGGGACGGGCCGGCTGCTGCGGCTGGCGCCCGGTGCCGACCGCCCCGAGGTGGTCCTGGAGGGGCTGCAGTTCGCCAACGGGCTCGTCCCGGGCAAGGACGAGTCCTTCCTGGTCGTGGCCGAGACCGGAGCCTGCCGGCTGACCCGCTACTGGCTCACCGGGACGAAGGCGGGCCGCGCCGAACCCTTCGTCGAGGGCCTCCCGGGCATGCCCGACAACCTCTGGCGCGAGGGACCCGACGGCCCGATCTGGGTGGCCCTGGCCAGCCCCCGAGTCCCCGCCCTGGACCTGCTGCACCGCGCGGCCCCGGCCGTGCGCCGCACCGCGGCCCGTGTCGCGGTGCGCGCTCCGTACCGCCCCGCGGCCACGGCAGGCATCCTGGCGGTCGACGACGAGGGGCGCATCCGCCGTCACCTGGCCCGCCGCCGCTCGGGCTTCCGGATGGTCACGAGCGCCTGTGTCGCCGACGGGCACCTGATCCTGGGCAGCGTCCTGGAGCGCGGTGTCGCCGTGTGCGAGCTGCCCGCGGGCGGCGACTGACCCGGGTGCGGTGCGCGAGCGCTCCGGTCAGGGTTACCCTTTTCCCCGGCCACGATCATGCATCGCGGCGCGGTGGTGGGGCCCGCCGTACCCGAACCGCGGCAGCACCGCCGCCAACGGTCCCTACTTGCGAACGAGCGTGCCCGTCCGTCAGGGCCCCTGCGAGTAGGAGAAGTACGTCCATGAGAGTCCCGCGCCCCAAGAGCGACGACCGGACCGGTGCCGCGGTGCCCGAGCCCGCCCGGCGGCCGTCGCCCTGGCAGGGGCAGGCCCCCGTCGTGGCGGTCGTCGCCGTCGGCGGCGCCATCGGTGCGTGCGCCCGTTACGGGGCTTCCCTGGTGTGGCCCGCGCAGACCGGCGGATTCCCCTGGGCCACCTTCTGGATCAACGTCGTCGGCTGCGCAGTGATCGGCGTCTTCATGGTGGTGATCACCGACGTGTGGGCGGCCCACCGGCTGGTGCGGCCCTTCTTCGGCACCGGTGTGCTCGGCGGCTTCACCACCTTCTCGACGTACGCCGTCGACATCCAGCGACTGATCGCCGCGGGTCACCCGCGCACCGCGTTCACCTACCTGTTCGCGACACTGCTCGGGGCCCTGGCGGCGGTGTGGCTCGCGATGACGGCCGCCCGTCGAGCCCTGGCGTGGCGGCAACGATGAACCAGAACCTTGGACCGGCCCCCGCGGAGGCGGCGATGACACGACTGACCGGAAGGGCCCTGCGGCTGACCGTCTTCATCGGCGAGCACGACCGGTGGCACCACAAACCCCTGTACGCCGAGATCGTGCACCGCGCGCACACCGCCGGCCTCGCCGGGGCAAGCGTGTTCCGCGGTATCGAGGGCTTCGGGGCCTCCTCGCTCATCCACACCTCGCGGCTGCTGTCGCTGAGCGAGGACCTGCCGGTGGCCGTCGTCATCGTCGACACCGAGGACCGCGTCCGCGCCTTCCTGCCGCAGCTCGACGAACTCGTCGCCGAGGGACTCGTGACGCTCGACGACTGCGAGGTCATCAGGTACGTGGGGCGCGGCGACGCACCGCGTGCGGGGGACGGGAAAGGTGAGAACTCGTTGTGAACTGGCTGCTGGTGATCATCGGCGCCATGGCCGGCGCCCCCCTGCGCTATCTCACCGACCGTGCGGTGCAGTTCAGGCATGACACCGTCTTCCCCTGGGGCACCCTGGTGGTCAATGTCACGGGCTGTTTCATCCTCGGCCTGCTGACCGGCGCAGCCTCGGCCGGTCATGCCTCACCGCACCTGCAGCTGCTGGTCGGCACCGGCCTGTGCGGCGCGCTGACCACATACTCGACGTTCTCCTACGAGACCCTGCAGCTGACCCGGACCGGCGCCGGGTTCTACGCTGCCGCCAACGTCGTCGCGAGCGTGACGGCGGGGCTCGGTGCGGCTTTTGCCGGAGTTTCGTTCGCCGAAGTCTGGTGAGACCCAGGTCCGCGGACGGCTCCCGCGCATAGTAAAAACGTCTCCAGCACCACCGTCTACAGCACTGTCGACCAACTCCTCAGAACTGGATCCCATGAGCGCCATCAGCCTCGGTCAGGCCGTCGTCCTCGGAATCGTCGAGGGCGTCACCGAATTCCTGCCCGTCTCCTCCACTGGCCACCTGAAGATCACCGAGGGGCTCATGAGCATCCCCGTCGACGACAAGTCCGTCGTCGGGTTCTCGGCCGTCATCCAGGTCGGCGCGATCGCGGCCGTGCTCCTGTACTTCTTCAAGGACATCCTGCGGATCGTCTCCGCCTGGTTCCGTGGTCTCACCAACCGGCAGGAGCGCCAGCACCACGACTACAAGTTCGCCTGGTGGGTGATCTACGCGACCATCCCGATCGTGATCGTGGGTCTTGCCGCCAAGAAGCTCGTCGAGGGGCCGCTGGGATCGCTGTGGGTGGTGGCCGGTTCGCTGATCGTCGGGTCCGGTGTGATGTGGGCGGCCGACCAGATGGGCCGGCACAAGCGCGGTGAGGACGACACCTCGTTCAAGGACGCGATGCTGGTCGGCTGCTCGCAGATCCTCGCCCTGCTCTTCCCCGGCTTCTCCCGCTCCGGCGCCACGATGTCCACCGCGCTCATCCTCGACCTGGACCGTGTCGCCGCCACCCGCCTGTCCTTCTTCCTCGGCATCCCGGCCCTCACCGGCGCCGGCATCTACGAACTGAAGGACGCGCTGGGTGCGGGCGTGGGCGCAGCGCCGCTGGCGGTCGGCACGATCGTGTCGTTCGTGGTCGCGTACGCCTCGATCGCGTGGCTGCTGAAGTTCGTCGCCAAGCACTCCTTCAACGCCTTCGTCGTCTACCGGATCGTCGTCGGTGTGGCGCTGCTCGGCCTGCTGGGGACCGGCGTCATCAGCAGCTGATCTGCGCAGGCCGTCAGCTGATCGCAGCAGATTGCCCAGGGGGCGTGAAGCCGATATACAGGCTTCGCGTCCCCTGAAAGTTTCCTTTCCGCACCCTTGACAGTCGCGTCCTGTTACCCGGAGGATCGCCCCGTGAACCTGTCAGACAGCCAGACAGGTGGTCCGGCACCGCGGCGCGTCAGCGCCATGGAAGCGGTACTCACCCACCTTCGCGGCGCGATCGAGCGCGGCGACTATGCGATCGGTGACAAGCTCCCCTCCGAGGCAGAGCTGTGCCGCACCCTGGAGATCAGCCGCCCCGTGCTGCGCGAGGCCCTGCGGGCCCTGCAGACCATGGGGCTGACGGTCTCCAGGACCGGCAAGGGCACCTTCGTCGTCGCCAACACTGTCGAGGACCCCACCTTCGGCGACTACGCGGCCAGTGACCTGCTGGAAGTGCGCCGCCACGTCGAGATCCCGGTCGCCGGGTACGCGGCGCAGCGCCGTACCCCGGAGAACCTCGACCACCTGGCTCACCTCCTGGACCGGATGGAGCGGGAGACCGACACCACCGCGTGGGTGGCGATGGACACCCTCTTCCACCTCGCCGTGGCCGAAGCCGCCCAGAACCCGGTGTTCCGCCGGGTGATCGAGGAGATCCGGGACGCACTGGCGCGTCAGTCGGCCTTCCTCAACGAGCTGGGCGGCCGGCGCGAGCAGTCCAACCGTGAGCACCGGGCGATCGTCGAGGCGCTGATCGACGGTTCCGAGAACGACGCGGTGGAGGCCATGTCCCACCACCTCGACCGCGTCGAGACGACCCTCACCGACATCGTGCGCCCCGCGCGCACGGACATCCCCACGGAAGGCGGACCCGAGGCGTGAGCGAGCAGCACCTCAAAGAAGAGACGCGCCCATCGTCCGGTCACGTCGACGCCGGCGACACGGGCTACAGCAAGTCCCTCAAGTCCCGGCACGTCAACATGATCGCCATCGGCGGCGCCATCGGCACCGGCCTCTTCCTCGGGGCGGGCGGCCGCCTCGCCGACGCCGGTCCCTCCCTCTTCGTCGCGTACGCGATCTGCGGCGTCTTCGCCTTCCTCGTCGTGCGCGCACTCGGCGAGCTCGTCCTGTACCGGCCCTCCTCCGGCGCGTTCGTCTCCTACGCCCGGGAGTTCCTCGGCGAGAAGGGCGCGTACACCGCGGGCTGGATGTACTTCCTCAACTGGGCGACCACCGGCATCGCCGACATCACCGCCGTGGCCACCTACACCCACTACTGGGGCATGTTCTCCGACATCCCGCAGTGGGTGATCGCGCTCATCGCCCTGGCCGTCGTCCTCACGGTGAACCTCATCTCCGTGAAGATATTCGGCGAACTGGAGTTCTGGTTCGCCATCGTCAAGGTCAGCGCCCTTGTGATCTTCATGGTGATCGGTAACTTCCTGCTGGTCACCCAGCACCAGGTCGACGGCAACACCCCCGGCCCGTCGCTGATCACCGACCATGGCGGCGTCTTCCCCAACGGCGTGCTGCCGATGCTGCTGATCATCCAGGGCGTCGTCTTCGCCTACGCCTCCGTCGAGCTGGTCGGCGTCGCCGCGGGCGAGACCGAGAACCCCGAGAAGATCATGCCGAAGGCGATCAACTCGATCATGTGGCGCGTCGGCCTCTTCTACGTCGGCTCGGTCGTCCTGCTGTCGATGCTGCTGCCCTGGAACAAGTACCACGCCGGTGAGAGCCCCTTCGTGACGGTCCTTTCCCACATCGGCGTCCCGGCGGCCGGCGGCGTGATGAACCTCGTCGTCCTCACCGCGGCCATGTCCTCGCTCAACTCCGGTCTGTACTCCACCGGCCGCATCCTGCGCTCCATGGCGATGTCCGGCTCGGCGCCGAAGTTCACGAGCGTGATGAGCCGCACCCAGGTCCCGTACGGCGGCATCCTGCTCACCAGCGGCATCTGCGTCCTCGGCGTGGGCCTCAACTTCGTGGTCCCGGCGGACGCGTTCGAGATCGTGCTCAACTTCGCGGCCATCGGCATCCTGTCCACCTGGGGCATGATCATGGTCTGCCACCTGCTCTTCTGGCGGAAGACCCAGAACGGCGAGCTGTCCCGCCCGAGTTACCGCCTGCCCGGCTCCCCGTGGACCGAGATCGTCACGCTCGGCTTCCTCGCCTCCGTGTTCGTCCTGATGTACGCCGACGGCGGCGCCGGCCGCACCACCGTGCTGTGCCTGCCGCTGATCGTCGCCGCCCTGGTGGCCGGCTGGTACGGCATACGAGGACGGGTCGCCCGTAGTAAGTCCTCCAAGGTGAATGTGTGAACCACGCAGTGATGTACGGAAGTCCCGTGGCCGAGGCTCCTGTGATCCGGGAACCCCTCCACGCACCGGTCGCCCACCTCATCCGCGGTGGGGTCATCGAAGGCATCCACTACGGCTCGGTCGTCGTCCTCGGCGCCGACGGATCCGTGGAGTTCCAGCTCGGAGACATCGAGGCCGCCTTCTACCCGCGCTCGGCGCTCAAGCCGGTGCAGGCGGTGGCGATGCTCCGGGCGGGGCTGCCGCTCGAGGGGGAGCTGCTGTCGCTGACCGCGGCCAGCCACTCCGGCGAGGAGCGGCATCTGGCCGGCACCCGACGGATCCTGGAGCTGGCCGGGGCCGGTGAGGACGACCTGCGCAACGTCCCCGACCTGCCGTACGACCCGGTCGTACGTGACGCATGGGTGCGCGAGGGGCGCCTGCCGTCCCGGCTTGCGCAGAACTGCTCCGGCAAGCACGCGGCCATGCTCTACACCTGCAGGCTCAACGACTGGCCGCTGAAGGACTATCTCGATCCGGCGCACCCGCTCCAGCGGGCCATCGCCGAGATCGTCGAGGACCTCACCGGCCAGGCGATCGCCCAGGTGACCGTCGACGGCTGCGGAGCGCCCCTGTTCTCCGTCTCGCTGCACGGGCTCGCCCGCGCCGTGGCCCGGATCACCACCGCACCGGCCGGCACCCCGGAGGCGCGGGTGGCGGACGCGATGCGTGAGCACGCCGAGATGGCCTCCGGCACCGGGCGCGACGTCGCGGCGCTGATGCGCGCCGTGCCCGGTCTGCTCGCCAAGGACGGCTTCGAGGGGGTGCAGGTCGCCGCACTGCCCGACGGCCGGGCCATCGCCGTGAAGATCGCCGACGGGGCGAACCGGGCCCGGATCCCGGTCGCCGCAGCGGCCCTCGCCCGCGCCGGAGTCGACCCGGCCGCGCTCGCCGAGTTCGCGGGTGAACCGCTGCTCGGCGGCGGCGAGCCGGTCGGCAGCGTCCGCCCGGTCCGTGCGCTCGACCCTCCCCCAAGCTCTCGGCTTCGCCCGAACGGGGGGCACCCCCATCCCCAGACGTACGCCTGACCGAATCGTCCACCTCCGAAAGAGGACCCGCACAGCCATGACCGCCGCAGCCCACCGCAGCGAACACGATCTGCTCGGCTACCGGGACGTACCCGCAGAGGCGTACTGGGGCATCCACACCCTGCGCGCCAAGGAGAACTTCCCCATCACGGGGACGCCGATCTCCGCGTACCCGCACCTGATCGACGCCCTCGCCGCCGTCAAGGAGGCCGCCGCCCTCGCCAACGAGGAACTCGGCCTGCTGGAGGCGAAGAAGGCCGCCGCCGTCGTCGAGGCCTGCCGCGAGATCCGAGACGGCAAACTGCACGACCAGTTCGTCGTCGACGTCATCCAGGGCGGAGCCGGCACCTCGACCAACATGAACGCCAACGAGGTCGTCGCCAACCGGGCGCTGGAGCTGCTCGGCCACGCCAAGGGCGAGTACGAGCACCTGCACCCGAACGAGGACGTCAACCTCGGCCAGTCCACCAACGACGTCTATCCGACCGCCGTCAAGATCGCCACGGTCTTCGCCGTGCGCGGTCTGCTCAAGGCGATGGCCGTGCTCCAGGACGCCTTCGCCCGCAAGGCCGTCGAGTTCCGCGATGTGCTGAAGATGGGCCGCACCCAGCTGCAGGACGCGGTGCCCATGACGCTGGGGCAGGAGTTCTCGGCGTACGCGGTCATGCTCGACGAGGACCGCAGCAGGCTCGCGGAGGCCGTCGAGCTGATCCATGAGATCAACCTCGGCGCCACGGCGATCGGCACCGGCCTCAACGCCCCCGCCGGATACGCCGAGTCGGCGCGCCGCCACCTCGCGGAGATCACCGGGCTGCCTCTGGTGACGGCCGCCAACCTGGTGGAGGCCACCCAGGACTGCGGCGCCTTCGTACAGATGTCCGGAGTGCTCAAGCGGATCGCCGTCAAACTCTCCAAGAGCTGCAATGACCTGCGTCTGCTGTCGTCCGGTCCGCGCGCGGGCCTGAACGAGATCAACCTGCCGCCGGTCCAGGCCGGTTCGAGCATCATGCCCGGCAAGGTCAATCCGGTGATCCCGGAGGTCGTCAACCAGGTCGCCTTCGAGGTGATCGGCAACGACGTCACCATCACGATGGCGGCGGAGGCCGGGCAGCTCCAGCTGAACGCCTTCGAGCCGATCATCCTGCACTCCCTCTCCGAGAGCATCACGCACCTGGAGCGCGCCTGTCTGACGCTCGCCGATCGGTGCGTCGCCGGGATCACGGCCAACGAGGCGGAGCTGCGGGCCGCCGTGGAGAACTCCATCGGCCTGGTCACCGCCCTCAACCCGCACATCGGCTACGAGGCCGCCACCGGCATCGCCAAGGAGGCCCTCGCCAGCGGACGCGGTGTCGCCGAACTCGTCCTGGAGAAGGGGCTGCTGCCCGCCGAGCGGCTGGAGGCGCTACTGCGCCCCGAGGTGCTCGCGGGCAGCGGTTCACCGGTGGTCTGACGGCGGCCGGCGCGTTTCCCGGGCGGCGGCCGACGGCTGCCGCCCACGGCGGGGAACAGCGGCCATGGCGTCATAGGATCCATCGCATGATCATGAGGTGCCTCGGATGAGCGATCCGTCCCGTGGGGCGGCACGATGGTGACCATGGCCCCGTCGCCGACCTTCCAGCCCGTGCTGGAACGTATCGCGGAAGAACTGGAGAAGACGCCCGGGCGCGGGCGGGCCGCCGACTACATCCCGGCGCTCGCCGCCCGCGACCCGCGCCGCTTCGGCATGGCGGTCGCCGAGCTGGACGGCACGGTGTACGGCGTGGGGGAGTGGCGGGAGCCGTTCTCCGCACAGTCCATCACCAAGGTGTTCACGCTCGCCCTCGACCTGGCCCGAGAGGGAGACGAACTCTGGGAGTACGTGGGCCGGGAACCGTCCGGCAACCCGTTCAACTCCCTGGTCCAGCTGGAGTATGAGAACGGCATCCCGCGGAATCCTTTCATCAATGCGGGCGCCCTCGTCGTCACCGACCGGCTGCACACCCGCACGGGTGACGCGGCCGGCACCCTGCTCGACTTCCTGCGGACCGAGAGCGGCAACCCGGACATCTCCTTCGACACGGAGGTCGCCGCCTCCGAGGCCGCGCACGGCGACCGCAACGCCGCTCTCGGCCATTTCATGGCGTCCTACGGCAACATCGACAACCCGGTGCCGGTGCTGCTCGAGCAGTACTTCCGGCAGTGCTCCCTGGAGGCGTCCTGCGCCGACCTCGCCCTCGCCACCGGCTTCCTGGCCAGGCACGGCGTCCGAGCCGACGGCACCCGACTGCTGACCCGCAGCCAGGCCAAGCAGGTCAACGCGGTGATGCTGACCTGCGGCACGTACGACGCGGCGGGCGACTTCGCCTACCGGGTCGGTCTGCCCGGCAAGAGCGGCGTCGGCGGTGGCATCATCGCGGTCGTCCCCGGCCGCTGCACGCTGTGCGTGTGGAGCCCCGGCCTCGACGAGCGCGGCAACTCAGTGGCGGGCGTCGCGGCGCTGGATCGCTTCACCACGCTGACGGGGCTGTCGGTGTTCTGAGGACCCTGACCGGGACCTCCGTGTCCCATGAGAGCCGTTGGTCATACGGCGGTCATGTTCAGGCCGCCCCCGCGAGGGACAGGCGTCGCTTTCCGGCCACCCGGTGTTGACACGCTTCCCGAGTGTTGGCCATGGCTTTTCCCGTCGATCTCCGCCGCTGCCAGGCGCTCGGTCTGGCCGGTACCGCCTTTCTCGCGTTGGGCGGTGAGACCGCCGGGGCCCTGCCGGTCGCGGATCTCGTCTCCCCCGAGTCCGGGCGCGCCGCCCTCGGACTCGTGGGGGTGTACTTCGGTGTCGTCCTGCTCATCGCCGCATGGGCGCTGCTCGGCCGGGTGATACGAGGACCGGAGCCGCCGACGCCACGCGCCCTGCTGCTCGTTCTGGCCACATGGGCCGCGCCGCTGCTGCTCGCGCCACCGCTGTTCAGCCGGGACGTGTACAGCTACCTCGCCCAGGGCGCCATGGTCGACGCCCACATCGACGTGTACGCGCACGGGCCCGCGCAGCTCGGGGGTCCACTGGCGGACGAGGTGGCGCCGGTGTGGCGCGACACCGCGGCCCCGTACGGACCGGTGTTCCTCGTCGCCGCCTCCGCACTCTCCGCCCTGACCCGCGGCGAACTGCCGGCCGGGCTGCTGGGCATGCGGCTGCTCGCGCTCCTCGGCGTGGCCCTGATGGCCGCGGCGCTGCCACGGCTCGCCCGGCAGTGCGGCGCCGATCCGGCCGCCGCACTGTGGCTGGGCGCCCTCAACCCGCTGGTACTGCTGCACCTGGTCGCGGGAGCGCACAACGACGCCATCATGCTGGGGCTGCTCGGCATCGGCCTGCTCGCCGCCCGTGGCCGCCTGCACATCCTCGGCGTCGTCCTGGTCACACTCGCCGCGCTGGTCAAGGCCCCCGCCGTGCTCGGCCTGCTGGCGGTGATCGCGTTGCGCCGACACGTCGGCGTCGCGCGGGCGGTGGCGACGACCACGGCGGTCGCGCTCGCCACCACGGTCGTGGCCACCGCCGTCGCCGGCACCGGATACGGCTGGATAGCGGCCCTGAAGACGCCCGTCTCCCCGCACAACTGGTCCCCCACCAGCCTCCTCGGCCGGGTCACCGGCAATGTGCTCGACCGGCTCGGCAGCGACCTCTCGCCTCTCGCGATCCCGGTCTGGCATGCGGCGGGGCTTTTCGCGACCATGGTTGCCGTGGCGTTCATATGGCTGAAACTACGACCCGGACCGATCTACGCGCTCGGTCTGAGCCTCGCCGCCGTCGCCGTCCTCGGCCCGGCGATCCGTCCCTGGTACGCCCTGTGGGGGCTGTTCCTCATCGCCGCCGCGGCACCCAGCACCTCCGTACGCCACCGGGTGGCCGCCGCCACCGCCGTCCTCGCGCTCGCCGTGCTGCCCAGCGGTGGCCCGCCGGACCTCGCCCAGGTGCTCCTGGCCGTCTCCGGCGGTGTCCTCGGCGTGGTCGTGCTCTGGCAGGCCCACCAGGCGGCCCGCACCCCGGCCCTGGGACGGGCCGCGTGAGACCACCCCGTACCGAGAGGGGACGGCTCGTCCTCGTCCTGTGCCTCGCCTCCGCCGTTGCCGTCTTCACCGCCACCGTGCCGCTGCTGCGCGGCTGGTTCGACCTGCACGTCTACTACGGAACCGTGAACGCCTGGGTGCACCACGGCGGCCACATCTATGACTACCGGGAGCCGGGCACGACGTACGGCTTCACATACCCGCCGTTCGCCGCGCTGGTCATGCTGCCGATGGCGTTCGTCGGCCGCCCCACCGCGATCGGCCTCGCACTGGTGCTCAACCTCGTGGCGGTCGCCGCCGTCGTGTGGATCCTCGTCGGGCAGGAACTTCGTCGCTACGGCTGGTTCGGCTGGGCCCTGGCCGCGTGTGCGCTGGCCCTGCTCGAACCGGTGCGCGACACCTTCAGCTTCGGTCAGGTCAACCTACTGCTGCTGGCCCTCGTGCTCGCCGACGCCTGGCTGCTGTCCACCGGGCGCGGGCGCCTGGCGGGCATCGGCATCGGCCTGGCGGCGGCAGTCAAGCTCACGCCCGCGATCTTCATCGGCCTGCTGTTGCTCGCCCGGAAGTGGCGGGCCGCTGCCGTCGCGACCGCCGTCGCCGTGGGCGCCACCGCGCTCGCCGTCTGTGCGGTACCGGACGCCTCCCGCTTCTACTGGACGCACGCCGTCTGGGACACCACCCGCGTGGGCCGCCTCGACTATGTCTCCAACCAGTCCCTGCAGGGCGTCCTCGCCCGCCTCGTGGCACCGGCCGAACCGAGCCGTGCCGCCTGGGAGCTGGCCGTCGTCCTGGTCCTGGCGGTGTGGGTGTGGCGCACGCACCGGGCGCTGCGGGCAGGTGACTGGCGGGCCGCCTTCGCGCTCACCGGCCTCGCCGCCTGCCTGGTCAGCCCGATCACGTGGGTGCACCATCTCGTGTGGCTGCTGCCGTCGTTCGCCGTGCTCGTGCACAAGGGACGGCTGCGGCTCGCGGGTGCCCTGTACGTGGTGCTGTGCAGCAGTGTGGTGTGGCTGTGGTTCGACGACGCGTCCGGGATCGACGGTTTCCTCGGCAGCAACGCCTACGTGTGGATCACCCTCGGGCTGCTGCTCTGGCTGCCGGCCGGTCAGCCGCGGGTGAGCCGCTCGCTCTTCAGCCGAAGTGCCAGCGCGACCGCGGTTCCCACGCCCACACCGACGGCACCCGCGAGCAGCTCTCTCTCCGGCCAGTCGGCCCCCTCACGGTCCGCCGCCGGCGTCGTCGTGGGCAGCGGAGCGGGACCGGTGCGCGATGTGGGCCCGCCGCCCCGGGAAGGCAGGAGCGAGCCGACCGGCGTGACACGTCCGGCAGCGTCGAACCCCCAGTCGAGCAGCAAGCGGGCCTCCTCGTAGACCGCGAGGCCGCCGCCCGTCTGAGGGTTCATCACCGTCACCACGAGGGTGCGCCCGCCCCGGCGGGCGGCGGCCACGAGCGTGTTGCCCGCCTTGCTGGTGTAGCCGTTCTTGATGCCGATCAGCCCCGGGTAGGCCTCGACACCGTCGCGGCCGGTCAGCAGCCGGTTGGTGTTCGCGATCTCGTACGAGCCGCCGTCGCCGGGGAAGTTCGCATGGGCCGTGCCGCAGTAGCGTGTGAAGTCGGGGTTCTGCAGCCCGGCCCGCCCGAACACCGCCAGGTCGTACGCCGAGGACACCTGCTCCGGGGCGTCGTACCCGTCGGGTGTCACGACATGGGTGTCGAGGGCGCCCAGCGCACGGGCCTTGGCCTGCATCTTATGGACCGTGGTCTCCATGCCGCCGTTGAGCGCGGCCAGCACATGCACGGCGTCGTTGCCGGACTTGAGGAAGACCCCCTTCCACAGGTCGCTCACCCGGTAGGTGTGTCCCTCCTTGACCCCGACGAGGCTGCTGCCGGGGCCGATGTCCGCAAGTTCCCGTTGCGTGACGGTGTGCCAGGTGTTGCCCGGCAGGCCGGGCAGGACGGTGAGGGCGAACAGAGTCTTCAGGGTGCTCGCGGGCGGCAGCGGGCGGTGCGCGTCGTGCGCGGCGAGCACCTCGCCGGTGCCGGCGTCGGCGACCACCCATGACAGTGCCGACACCTCCGGGACCTCGGGGGCCCCTGGGAGCGGCCGCACCTGCGTCCCGGGTTCGTCCAGGAGCGGCGGCTGTGGGGCCGTGGCACGGAGGGCATCGGAATCGGCGCGCGTGGCGGCGACGGCAGTGTGCGGCGGGAGGGCCGGCACCCAGACCGCGCCGAGAGCGCAGCAGGAGACGACGGCGCGGGTCACGAATCCGATGGTCATACCGGAAACGGTATGAATGGGATGCGTGCGTATGCCCGGCTATGGTGAGCCGAGTGGGGGGATCGTGCACCCGGATGACGCACGCCGGGGGGCCGACCGGGCGGCGTGTCAGCCGGCCGGCAGCGTGGGTTGGACCTGGCGCAGGAAGGTCGCGTTGTCGGGCGTGGTCCGCAGCCGCTCCAGGAGTGTCTCCAGGTTCGCCTGGCCGTCGCGTGACTGCAGGGCGCGCCGCAGTCCGCGTACCGCCGTCAACTCTCCTGCGGGCAACAGGAGTTCTTCGCGGCGGGTGCCTGACGGGATGATGTCGACGGCCGGGTAGACCCGCCGCGAAGCGAGGGCGCGGTCGAGGCGGAGTTCCATGTTGCCGGTGCTCTTGAGCTCCTCGAAGAAGAAGTCGTCCGCGCGGGAACCCGTCTCGACCAGCGCGGTGGCCAGGATGGTGAGCGAGCCGCCCTCCTCGGCCAGGCGCGCGGCGCCGAACAGCCGCTTGGGGCCCTGCAGGGCGGCCGCGTCGACGCCGCCGCTGAGCGTGCGGCCACCGGCGGCCGCCGCATTGTTGTGCGCCCGGCACAGCCGGGTCAGCGAGTCGAGCAGGATGACGACGTCCTGCCCCTGCTCGACGAGGCGCTTGGCGCGCTCGACGACCAGTTCGGCGAGTGCGATGTGCTGCTTCGGCGTACGGTCGAACGTCGAGGCGTACACCTCGCCGCGCACCGAGCGTCGCATGTCGGTGACCTCTTCGGGCCGTTCGTCGAGCAGCACCACCATGAGGTGGCACTCGGGATGGTTGCCCGCCACGGCCGCGGCGATCTGCTGGAGCAGCACCGTCTTGCCGGTCTTGGGCGGCGCCACGATCAGTCCGCGCTGCCCCTTGCCGACGGGCGAGAGGAGGTCGATGACCCGCCCGGACAGGCCGGCCGCCGGGTGTTCGAGTCGCAGCCGCTTGTTGGGGTGCAGCGGGGTGAGGTCGCGGAAGTGCGGACGGCCGCGCAACTCGCCGGAGGTGCGGCCGTTGATCCGCTCGACCTCGGTGAGGGAGCGTCCGGTGCGGGTGCCGACGAGCATGTCTCCCTTGCGCAGACCGTGGCGGCGGATCAGGGCGGGGGAGACTTGGAGGTCGGCGGGCGAGGCCAGGCAGCTCTCGGCGCGCAGGTGCCCCTTGCCGTTCTGGTCGATGTCAAGGACGCCGGCTACGGACTGGGGCGGGACTTCCTGCTGTACGGCAGGGCGTTCGAGTGTGGTGGTCATGGGAGGTCCTTTCACGGACGGAAGCCAGAAAGAAGGCAGGGAACGGGGGAGTGAGCCGAGGAGACGGCATGATCACGCCTCGGTACGGCGGGGAACATCACCTCGGGTACGGCGGAAACGTGCGCTCACGAGGTGGTGTCGGAAAACTGACACGCCGGTCGGGAAACGACGGGCAGATCAGCGAACTGAGGAGGAACAAGCACCGGCGCCCGAGACGGGGCGTACACAGGTGCTGCCCGCACTATAGCACTCGACGCGCAGGCGCGGGTGTGATGCGTTGCTCAGCGACGTTCAACGCGTTGCCGATGTCGTCTATTCCTGGCCCCGGCGCAACCGATCCAGGGATTGGGCACCATCACCCACCCGAAGGGCTTCGCCGAGATGCTGCGCAGCGTGCTGTGAGCGGGCAGAATCGATCGGCGTACGACGTCAACCCGACCCCCTCGAACAGGAGTTACCGGTGGGCACCTCCTCCGCCGCACCACACCGCATGGACCCCGCCGGCGGCTGCCCGCACGCCGACAACGCGCGGCTGCTCGCACAGGGGGCCGTCGCGCCGGTGGTGCTGCCCGGGGAGATCGAAGGGATGGCCGTACTGGGGCACGATGCGCTCAAGGAGTTCCTCGCGCATCCTGATGTCGCCAAGAATGCACGGCACTTCTCGGCCCTCGGTGAAGGACGGATCGCCGAGGGCTGGCCGCTCATGACATTCGCGACCGTGCAGGGGATGACCACCGCCGACGGCGACGACCACCGGCGGCTGCGGTCGCTGGTGAGCCGGGCGTTCACCGCCCGGCGGGTCGAGGAACTCCGGCCCCGCATCGAGGAGTTGACGGCAGGCCTGCTCGACGACCTGGACCGTGTCGCCGAGGCGGGCGGCGGCGTCGCGGACCTGCGCCGGCACTTTGCGCTGCCCCTGCCGATGGCCGTCATCAGTGAGCTGCTCGGCGTCGACGCCACGTACCGGGACCGGCTGCACCACCTGTCCAACCAGGTCGTGGCGACCGACATCGGTCCCCAGCAGGCCGTCGCCGCCAATCGCGAACTCGTCGCCGTCCTCGCCGAGATCGCCGCCGCCAAGGCCGAGCACCCCGGCGACGACCTCACCAGCGCCCTCATCACCACCCGGGACGAGGACGGCGACCGGCTCAGCCAACCGGAGCTGATCGGCACGCTGGTGTTGATGATCATCGCCGGGCACGAGACCACGCTGAACCTGATCACCAACGCCGTACGGGCGCTGTGCGGTCACCGTGACCAGCTCGAACTTGTCCGGAAGGGGGAGGTGAGCTGGAGCGACGTCGTCGAGGAGACCCTGCGCTGGGACGCGCCCGTCAGCTACTTCCCCTTCCGGTATCCCGTGCGGGACCTGACCGTGGACGGGACCGTCATCCCCAAGGGCACCCCCGTACTCGCCGGGTACTCGGCCGCGGGCCGCGATCCGGCCGTCCACGGCCCTGACGCCGACCGGTTCGACGTCACCCGGCCCGGGCGGCCCGGTGCCGCACGGAACCTCTCGCTCGGGCACGGTGCCCACTACTGCCTGGGCGCGCCGCTCGCCCGTCTGGAGGCCGGGATCGCTCTGGAGCGGCTGTTCACCCGCTTCCCCGGGCTGGCACTCGCCGTGCCCGAGGACGAGCTCGCCCGCCACTCCAGTTTCGTGGGCAACAGCGTGCGGGCGCTTCCTGTGAGTCCGCGGCCCTGAGCCGTATACCAGCCATACGAACCCCCGATGGCCCTTCGCCGGGCGGCGGAGAAAAAAATCAGCGCGGGGTGTCGATTCGGTGCGTCCCGGCTCGTCGGTGGGGTGTAGGAAGCCCATGAGGACCTGGAGGAACCATGAAGTACATGCTGCTCGTGTGCGGCGACGACACGGCCGACGCCTCCGGCATGGCGCCCGTCGAACCCTGGGTGGAGGAGCTGAGCGCCGAGAGCCGTGTGCGGCTGCACGGGCACCGGCTCAGGGCGCCCGCCGACGCGGTCACCGTGCGGGTGCGCGGCGGCGAGGTGCTGCGCACCGACGGTCCGTTCGCGGAGACGAAGGAGTACGTCGCCGGATTCGACGTCCTCGACTGCGACAGCCTGGAGGAGGCGGTCCAGGCGGCGGCCAAGCACCCGGTGGCGACCATCGGGGCGATCGAGGTGCGGCCGTTCTGGGACGACGAGGACGAGGATGCCGAGGCCGCGATCCGCCGCCTCGACGCTGAACTGACCGCCGCGGCCCGCGAACGGGACGTCGAGCGGATGATGGCCTGCTACGCGCCGGACGTGGAGACGTTCCACCCCGTGGGAGGTGAGGAACAGGTCGGGATCGGCGCCGTCCGCAAGGCGGTGGAGGGGGTGTTCGCGGCGGTGAGCGGACCCGTGTCCCGCGAGGTGCTGAAGTTCCGCGTCCATGTCGACGAGAGCGTCGCGTTCGCCCACGCGCTCATCCGGATGCGCGGCACCCTCACCAACGGCGAACCGCTGGACGACGTCATGCGCGTCACCATCGGCTACCGTTTCGCCGGACTGCGCTGGCTGATCACCCACATGCACGTGTCGCCGGTCCCGGTCGACGCCGGGACCACGAAGGAGGCGTCATGAAATACGTGCTGTTCGTCTGCACCCCCGTGGGCGGCGAGGAACTCGACGCCGAGGACATCCTCACGGACCCGCGCTCCGCCCCGTACCTCCGGGACATGCTCGCCGGCGGCGCGGTGCGGAGCGGCACCCGGCTGCGTCCGTCCACCGACGCCACCACGGTACGGGTCCAGGGGGACGAAGTGCTGCTGAGCGACGGGCCGTTCGCGGAGACCAAGGAGTACATCGCGGGCGTCGACCTCATCGACGTGGCCGACCTCGACGAGGCCATCGCACTCGCCGCACGCCACCCCGTCGCCCTGCGCGGCGGCTCGGTCGAGGTGCGGCCGGTCTGGGAGTGAGCGGCACGAACGACGTCGAGAAGGCGGTCGCCGCCGCCTTCCGCGAGGAATGGGGCCAGGTCGTCGCCACCCTGATCCGGCTGACCGGCGACTGGGACCTCGCCGAGGAGTGCGCGCAGGACGCCTTCGCGCAGGCCCTCGACCGGTGGCGGCGCGACGGAGTGCCGCGCCGCCCCGGCGCCTGGCTCACCACGACCGCCCGCAACCGTGCCCGGGACGTGCTGCGCCGTGAGGCGGTGGGCGCGCAGAAGCTGCGGGAGGTGGCCGTGCTCGCGCGGGACGAGGGACCGTACGACCCCGAGGACGACAGCGGCGTCCAGGACGACCGGCTGCGGCTCGTCTTCACCTGCTGTCACCCGGCGCTGACCGTCGAGGCCCGGGTCGCGCTGACGCTCCGTACTCTCGCGGGACTGACCACACCCGAGATCGCTCGGGCGTTCCTCGTCCCCGAGGCGACGATGGCGCAGCGCCTCGTCCGCGCCAAGCGCAAGATCCGCAACGCCGGAATCCCCTACCGGGTGCCGCCCGCGCACCTCCTGCCGGAACGCACCACGGGCGTGCTCGCCGTCATCTACCTGCTCTTCAACGAGGGGTACGCGGCCACGGCCGGTGCCGACCTGGTGCGGACGAACCTGTGCGGGGAGTCCCTTCGCCTGGCCCGTGTCCTCGCCGGACTGATGCCGGACGAACCGGAGGTGCTGGGCCTGCTGGCGCTCCTGCTGCTGCACGACGCACGGCGGGGGACCCGGGTCGATGCGGTCGGCGACCTGGTGACCCTGGAGGACCAGGACCGTACGGCCTGGGACCGGGCCGAGATCGACGAGGGCGCCGCGCTCCTGGAGACAGCCCTGCGCCGGGGCCGCCCGGGCCCTTACCAGATCCAGGCCGCCATCGCGGCCTGCCACTCGACCGCGGCCACGGCCGCGGACACGGACTGGACCGACATCGCGGCGCTGTACGGCGAGCTCCAGCGACACGTCCCCTCCGCAGTCGTCCGGCTCAACCGCGCGGTCGCCGTGGGCATGGCCGAGGGCCCGGAGGCGGGCCTGGCACTGGTTGCGGAGCTGGAGGGAGAAGGAGACCTGGCCGGGTACCACCTGCTCCCGGCCACCCGCGCCGACCTGCTGCGCCGCATGGGCCGTCGCGAAGAGGCCGCGGAGGCGTACGGGCATGCACTGGAGCTTGTGGAGAACGAGGCGGAACGACGGTTCCTCCAGCGGCGGCTGACGGAAGTGACTACCGGCCGTCCAGCGCGTTCGTGATCGCCTTGACCCCGCCGTGCGCAGCGTATCCGCCGTCCACGGTGATCTCCGCACCGTTCACATACGCCGACTCGTCGGACAACAGGTACACCACCAGCGGGGCCATCTCCTCCGTGGCACCCGCCCTGCCCAGCGGCTGCCGCCACGGTTCGCCCGGATTCTCGCGCGCACAACCTAAGTTGAGTGCGGGCTGGAAGGCGAAGAAGTTCGGCAGATACGAGCCGGGGCGGGCGCCGGGGGAAGTGACGAAGCCCTCCGGGCGGCCCTCGGGGGCCCAGATGTAGCGATGGTCGTCCGGGTCGTCCGCCGAGGCCCTGAACCACGGATGCTCGACGGAGGTGTGCCCGGCGACGAGATCGAGGAGGACTCGGATGCCGCGGCGGCGCGCCTCGTCGACAAGCTTCGCCAGGTCGTCGGCCGAGCCGTAGCGGGGAGCGACGGTCAGGTAGTCGGAGATGTCGTACCCCGCGTCGTGGAACGGGGAGACGAAGCAGGGGTTGTGAACTGCTGTCGATTGACTGCGCACGAGCGCGTTCTGGCGTGTGTGAGTGAGTGTCCGGGCCGCGGCGGGTGCGGATGTCCGGGGGTGGGAACGGAGGTTCCTGTGTCGAATGCGTGACCTTTGCGAGTGGTGGTCGTTGGGTGAGGCGGTGGGTTCTTCGGCTTGTGTCGTACGGGGGTGAAAGGGTGGGTGGGCTGCGGGAGTTGGCGGCGCCGTTCGTGGTGCCCGGCCCGTCAGGGGTCGCGGTCCGTGACCGGCTCAAGCACCTCACCGTCGAGGATGAGAAGGCACGGTGCTCGGCTGGGCTGGAGCACGACAGCGAACGGTGGGCCGAGCGCAAGCGCATCCTCACGGAACAGTCCTCGTCGCGTCCAAGTGGGGCATCGAGCACTGGCAGAAGCCCCTCACCACCAAGACCAGGAAGACCACTCGCCACGACGCGGCCGCCGTGGCGATCGGCAGGCGCGCCCTGGGGCACCCGATCCGGCGACGGACGAACACCGCCCCCACACGACCGGAGTGATCGTGCGGGGCATCGGACCGTCCAGGCCGACTCGGTTGCCCCGGGGCGTGAGGAAACCCGCCCCCGCGTTCCCGGACAACGGACACGATCCGTGCACGCCGGGCGTGGAGCGAAAGCGGGCGACCAGTGTGTCCAACACCGTTCGGGGCACACGGCTGAGCACGGGTTCTGGCAACAGGACTCACTCCCACTCAGTCCCTAGGAACGTTTGAGCCACACGGTGTCGACACCCAGCCAGGCGGGGGCGGGACGGAACGAAGTCATGAACCGGACCATACGGGACGGTGGAAGACCCGGCCGGGGCGCGTCGCCCCTTGACCGAAGATGATCCGGTTCGAACATTCGATGATGTTCCTGTCCCGGTACCTCGCACTGTGCCTAAGCTGACCCTGATGTTCTCCCCGCACGGTCCCACCCTCCGCGAGCTGGCCGTTCAGGCGCTGTCCTCGGTCGAGCGAGGCTACGACCTGCTCGCGCCCAAGTTCGATCACACCCCCTTCCGGACGCCGGACACCGTCCTGGACGCCGTCGAAGGGACGCTGGCGGCCCTGGGCCCCTTCGACCACGGCCTCGATCTGTGCTGTGGCACGGGCGCGGGCATGGACGTGCTGCGCACGGTCTGCCGCGAGAGCGTTACCGGCCTGGACTTCAGCACGGGGATGCTCGCCGTCGCGCGGGAGCAGATACGGTCCGACGGACCGCCGCGGGTCGGCTGGGTGCGCGGTGACGCCCGTGCCCTGCCCTTCGGCTCCGCCTTCGACCTGGTCGTGAGCTTCGGCGCCTTCGGCCACTTCCTGCCCGGCGAGCTGCCCTGTCTGTTCACGCAGGTCCACTCCGTGCTGCGGCCGGGCGGACGGTTCGCGTTCCCGGTCGTCGCCCCGCCGCGCCCGTCCTCGCCCTGGTACTGGGCGCTGCTCGGCTTCGACGCCACGATGCGCGTCCGCAACGCCCTCTGGCGGCCGCCGTTCGTCATGTACTACCGGGCGTTCCGCTTCGGTGACGTACGGCGTGAGCTGGTCCGCGCCGGTTTCACGGTGGAGCACCATGCGCTGCCGGACTTCGGCCACCGGCCCGACGGCAGTCCGCGTTGCCGGCTGATCGTGGCCCGCCGCGTCACTGCCGGCTGAAGACCAACGGCCGGCGCGGCTCTGCCGGCTGAAGACCAACGGCCGGCGCGGGTCAGCCGGCCGCGGGCAATGTGAACTCATAGACAAGCGGGTCGCGTTGGGCCTCCACCACGAGATCGGTGATCTCCAGCGGCCGGTTCCACTGGTCGTGCACCTGCCGGGTCACCCGCACCGACGGCGGCAAGGGGGTGATCGCGTCGCGGTGGTGCAGGGCCAGACCGGCGGTGCGCATCCAGTCGTACGCGCGCCACAGTTCTGCGGAGGCCCGGCCGTCCGCCCGGTCGCGGTAGCGCGCCAGTTCCGGCACCTCGGTGACGGCGACCGGGGAGAACGAGGTGACGGCCGTCCGTACGCCCGTCCCGTCCGCCGCGGCCGACGCGTAGCGGTGGACCAGGGTCGGCCGCCGGGGCGCAAGGTTCAGTGCGCGGGCGTGCTCGGGGGAGGGGACCTCCCAGGTGACGGTCGCCCGGCCCGGTTCGGTGTCGTGCGCCCCCACCGGAAAGGTCAGTGACGGGACGTGCTCGGCCGTGGCGCCGGGCAGCATCGCGTGGCTGCCGCGCCGGTCGGTGACGACCAGGCCCCCGCGTCGCAGGATCTGCAGGGCCTGGCGTACGGTCGTCCGGCTGACCCGGAAGTGCGCGGCCAACTGGCGTTCTCCGGGCAGCCGTTCGCCGGGCGGAATGCTGCCGTCGTGCAGTTCGCCGAGCAGTTCCGTGGCGATGCGCCAGTAGAGCGGCTCCTCGCGCGGGCGGGGGTGAGGGTGGTCGGATCGGGTGGTGCGGGCCATGTCCGCGCCTCCTGGTGACAAGACGTAGCTGTGCGGAATCGGTGCGCGACCACATCTAGCATTGGTCTAAACCACCAGGGAAGGGCGGACCGGGAGTTCGGCCGAATCCGACCCGTGCCACCCACGTGTCACCGCAACGCGCTGTACAGGGCGTCGACCAGCGCCATCTTCCTCGGGTCGTCCGCGATGTGCGGGCCCATGCGGTTCATGACGTACCCCAGCGAGACGCCCGCCTCGGGGTCCGCGAGACCGCTGGATCCGCCGAAGCCGTCGTGTCCGAAAGCCCTCGGGTTCGGACCGTACGAACCCTCGGGGCCGCTGAGCCAGAGCCCGAGCCCGATCTCCGTGTCCCTGCCGAGCCCGGCCCCCAGCACCAGGTCACGGCAGCTGCCCTGCCCCTCGCGCACCCGTTCGGCGGCCTCCGGGGACAGTACCTGCCGCCCGTCCCAGGACCCGCCGAGGGCGAAGATCCCGTACAGCGCGGCCACCGCGCGGGCCGTGCCATGGCCGTTGAGCGCCGGGAGTTCGGCCGCCCGCCACTCGTCGCTGTTGGCCTCGGCCGCGCCGACGACCGGGTTGGTCAGCGCGGCCAGCGCCGCGGGCGTCAACTGGGCGAAGATCGCCGCCTGTTCACTGCTGCCCGCGACGGCCGGCTGCACCAGCTCCGCCGCCCGGTCCGCCTCCTTCTCGGGCAGCCCGATGGTGAAGTCGATACCGAGCGGCCCGGTCACCTCCCGCTCCAGGAACGCGCCGGGCAGCAGCCCCGAAACCCGCCGGACCACCTCACCCACCAGGAAGCCGTACGTCAGCGCGTGATACCCGGACCGCGTCCCCGGCTCCCACCAGGGTTCCGTCGCCGCGAGCCGCGCGACGGTCAGCTCCCAGTCGTAGAGCTGCTGCTCCGAGTGCGGCTCCCGCAGCCCCGAGAGGCCGGCGCGATGCGACAGCAGATACCGGACGGGGACCGACTCCTTCCCCGCGGCCGAGAACTCGGGCCAGTACGCGGCCACCGGCGCGTCCAGGTCGAGCAGGCCGCGGTCGGCCAGGATGTGCAGGCACAGGGCCGCCGGGCCCTTGGTCGTGGACCAGACGTTGACCAGGGTGTCGCGCTCCCACGGACGCGTGCGCGCAGCATCGGCCCAGCCGCCCCACAGGTCCACCACCGTCTCGCCGTGCAGCGTGACGGTGACCGCAGCGCCCAGCTCCTCCCGTTCCCGGAAGTTCTCCTCGAAGGCCGCGCGCACGGCCGCGAAACGCGGCTCGCACCGGCCGTCCACCTGTGGCACGTTCTGGGACATGGGTCCTCCGTTCCGTCGCGGGTGTGCCCGGCCGGAAGCCGGGCGTGATGAACGTACCGACTGGTCGGACTGGAGGGAACCCGTCGAACGCACCCGCCGCACCGATCAGGACTCCGTGGCGTCAGACGAAGAACAACGGACCCGTCGGCTCCTGATGGCCGGTTGCGGTGTGCCAGTAGTCCCGTGTCTCCACCGCCAGCCCCTCCTCGTCGAAGCGCACGAAGACGCAGCCGGCGAGGGTCGAGGGCGTGCCGTCCTCCTCGGCCAGCACCCGGAACTCCGCGACCGCCCGCCCCTCGGGGCCGACGAGCGGCTCGGAGAAGCGGACGTCGAGCGTTCGCTCGCCCGCGAACGACCAGCGCAGATATGCGGAGAGTTCGGCCCGCCCCCGGTGCGGCGCGCGGAACGGCATCGACCGGTGGACGCAGTCCCGCGCGTACAGCGCGAGGATCGCCTCCACGTCGTGCGCCGCCCACGCCCGCTCCCACACCCGGACGAACCGGCGCGCCGCCTCGGCGGTGTCCATGGCCCGTCAGAAACGAGCCGGCAGCCAGCGCAGCCTGACCGCCTCCTGGTAGGGGCCGCCGCCTTCGTGGTCGTTGAAGTCGTACACCTCGATCGTCTTGTCCTCGTGCGCCCATGCGTTGAACGCGGCGAAGACCGTCGACGGCGGGCACGTCTGGTCCTCCAGCGCCGCCGAGAACAGCGCGGGCGCCCGGCCGCGCGCCGCGAAGTGCACACCGTCGAAGTACGACAGCGTCCGCAGCACCCGCTCGGTGCGGCCGCGGTGCGTCTTGAGGTAGTTGCCGATCTCCCGGTACGGGTTACGGTCCGTGAGCGTCGTCGCGCGCGGGAAGTCGCACAGGAACGGCACGTCCGGCGCGACCGCCACCAGATCCGGTACGAGACCGCCGACCGCGATCGTGATGCCGCCGCCCTGGCTGGCCCCGACGGCCGCGGTGCGGGCGGCGTCGGTCAGCGGATGCGCACGGGCGGCCTCCACGGCCCGCACCCCGTCCGTGAACAGCCGCCGGTAGTAGTACGTTTCGGGGTCCTCGACGCCGCGCGTCATGAACCCGGGGAACGCCGGTGCACTGCCCACCGGATCCGGCGTGTCACCGCCGCCCCATGCGCTGCCCTGACCCCGCGTGTCCATCACGAAGTGCGCGAAGCCCGCCGAGGCCCACAGCAGGTGCATGTGCGGGAGGGCGCGCCCGCCGCCGTAGCCGATGAACTCCACGACCGTGGGCAGCGGCCCGTCCACGGACACCGGCACGGTCAGCCAGCCCTTCACCGGATGCCCGCCGAACCCCGCGAACGTCACGTCGTACACCTGAACCGTCTTCAGACCCGTCTCGACGGGCTCGAAGCGGGCGTCCAGGGCGTGCGCGCGGGTCTCCTGCAGCGTCTTCGCCCAGAACGCGTCGAAGTCCGCCGGCTCGACGGAGGCGCTGCGGTACTCGTGGAGTTCGTCGAGCGACAGGTCGAACAGGGCCATGGAGGACCACCTTTGACGTCAGGAGTGCGGATGATCACACCGTACGGTGGCCACAGGGGAGCCGCCAGACCTCGATTCCGACCGCCGTGACTCCCGTGACGATGTCGTCACGCTCAGTTAGCATGACGGCGTGGATCTACTGGTGCGGGACGCCGAGCTGCTGGTCGTGGACGGGGAGCGGGAGATCCCGGGCGGCTGGGCCGTGATCGAGGCGGGCCGGATCGTCGACGTGGGTCGGGCCGGGACCGAACCGGGTGCCCGGCGGATCCTCTCCGCGGCGGGGCGGCTCGTGACCCCCGGCCTGATCAACACGCACCACCACATCCACCAGAACCTCACCCGCTCCTACGCCCCCGCTGTGAACGCCTCCCTGTTCGACTGGCTCACCACGCTCTACCCGCTGTGGGCCGCGCTCGACGACGAGGCCGTTTATGTGTCTGCGTACGTCGGCATGGCCGAACTGCTCCTGGGCGGCTGCACCACCTCGTCCGACCACCGCTACGTCCATCCAAGGCCGCGGCTGGTGGACGCGGAGATCCGCGCGGCGCGCGACATCGGCTTCCGGTTCCATGCCACGCGCGGCTCGATGACCCGGTCCGTGGAGGACGGCGGACTGCCTCCGCGGAGCGTCACCCAGACCGAGGACGAGGTCCTCGCCGACAGCGAGCGGCTGATCAAGGCCCACCACGACCCCGCCCCGGGCGCGCTCGTGCGGGTCGCGCTCGCGCCCTGCTCGCCGTTCTCGGTGACCAGGGAGCTGATGAGGGCGACCGCGGAACTCGCCGAGCGGTACGACGTACGCCTGCACACCCATCTCGCCGAGGACCGCGACGAGGACACGTACTGCCTGGAGACCTACGGCTGCCGGCCCGTGGAGTACTTCGAGGACACGGGCTGGATGAGCGACCGCAGCTGGGTCGCGCACTGCATCCATGCAAACGACGCCGAACTCGGCCGGCTCGCCGCCGCGGGCGTCGGCGTGGCGCACTGCCCCAGCTCCAACATGCTCATCGCGGGCGGGACCGCGCCGGTGCGCCGGATGAGGGAGCTGGGAATGCCGGTCGGCATCGGCTGCGACGGATCGGCGTCGACCGACCACGCCTCGCTGTGGCTGGAGGCCCGCACAGCCCTCCTCCTCGGCCGCCACCGGAACGGCCCCGCTGCGATGAGCGCCCGCGACGTCCTCGGTATGGCGACCCATGGCTCGGCCCGTTGCCTGGGCCGGGACGGCGAACTGGGCCACCTGCGGCCCGGGGCCTGCGCCGACCTCGTCGTGTGGGACCTGCCCGAGGTCGCGCTGGCGGGCGCGGTCAGCGATCCCGTCGAGGCCTGGCTGCGCTGCGGCCCCGCCCGCGCCTGGACCACCGTTGTCGGCGGCCGGATCCTGGTCGACCGTGGCGAACCCACCCTGCCCGCGCTCACCGACACGCTGCGGGAGCACCGCCGGATCGCGCGGCGTGTCCAGGGCATCGTGTGAGGGGGCGCCTCGCGTTGTCCACGGCATCGTGTGAGGGGGGGCGGAGCCTGACGAGTCCGCACGCCAGGGGGCTCCGGCGGAGCAAGCGCGGGCCCCGACGGCTGTTCACCGCCGGGGCCCGCTCAACTCCGCGTGGAACTCCCTGCGTCACGCAGTCCTGCGCCCCCACTCAGGCCCCGTGCGGGCCCACTCCGCCTCCCACTCCGCCATGCGGTGCCGCTCGGCCACCCGCCTGAACACGGCGCGGGCCAGGAGGACGGCCCCCGCCGCGCCGCCCGCGGCCCACACTCCGGCCGTCAGCGTGTGCTGCCACACCGCGGCGTCGCTCGGCGGAGGGGCGACGCCGTGGCCCTTGGCGTCCAGCCACACCTCCGCCGGGTCGCCGCGCCGCGAGCCCGCCTGCACCTGGGCGAGCGTGGTCCGGGGGGCCTTGCCGGGCTCGGTCAGACGCACCTTCACCTGGTACAGGGGCTGCTTCCCGCCCTGCGCCGAGGGCACGGCGGCCGGGGCGTCCTCGACCAGCACCGCGGGCACCTGATGGCGCTGGGCGCGCTGGGTCACCTGCGTCGCGTGCGCGTTGCCGTACGCCCACCAGCCCACGGCCGTGCCGGCCAGCGGCGCTCCGAAGCACAGCAGAACGGCGACGATCACCGTCGTCCACGCCTCGATGACATCCGATCGACGGCGCAGCGGATTGCGTCGCCAGCGCCAGCCGCGCACCCGGGTTCGCATCACGACCTCCTTGCCGCCGCGTCCCGCTGTGGCGGGGCCCGGCCGCACCCCCGCCCGGGCAGGTCCGCCGCACCTGGCGTACCGCGCCCGTATGCGGGCGTCCACCGCGGACCCGGCGTCGACTCCGCGCCCGCACGACCGGTCCGAGCCCCGCGTCGCCCACGTACAAGTGTGTACGCGGCACGGGATGCTTCCGACACGGAACGGCTTTTTATGGCAATTCTCCTCCTGGGCGAGGTTCCCGGCCATATGGCCGGCTACCCGAGAACGGCCCTTACCGCAACCCGGGACCGGCCTTGCCGGCTGTCCGGAGCCCGGTCAGCCGAAGCGTTCGATCCGGATGCGGTCCACCGGCTGCCCGGCCTGGACGAGCAGCCGCGAGGCGTGCTCCGCGAACCCGTTGGAGCCGCACACATAGGCCTCCCACCCACCGGGAGGCGCCCCGGCCAGGAGCGGCGCCACATGGGCCGCCGACATACGGCCCACGGGCACCCCCTCGGGCGCGGTACGCGTGAAGACGGGCGTGGTCTCGGCGCCGTACTCGTCCGCGTAGATCAGCTCCCGCGGCCCGCGGGCCGACACCAGCAGTCGCAGCGGGACGTCCAGACGGCGCGTCCGGTGGTGGCGCACCATCGACATCAGCGGGACGACCCCGGAGCCGGCGCCGATCAGCAGCGCGGGCCGGTCGCCGGGCCAGGCGAAGAAACCGCTCAGCGGCCCCCGCACCTCCACCTCGTCCCAGGGCCTGGCCACTGTGTGGAACCAGCCGGAGACCTCACCGCCCTCGACGTGATCCAGGGTCAGCTCGATATGACCGGAGTCGTCGGGCGCCGACGCGATCGAATAGTGGCGCTGCGCCACATAGCCGTCCTGTGCGGTCAGCCGCAGCATCAGGTGCTGGCCGGGCAGATGTCCCGCCCAGCCGGGCACCGCGAACCGGAACGTCGCCGCGTGCGGTGTCTCCCGGCGGATCCCGGTCAGTGTCGCGGTCTGCCAGACGGCGGCTGCGCGGTTGCTCACGGATATCCGCCCGGGCACGGCGAAGCGCGTGGGCGGAACGAAGGGGCTGGGCGTCATGGTCGTCTCAGTCACCGGAGTACCGCTGTTCCTCCCACGGGTTGCCCCGCGCGTGATACCCGTTCTGCTCCCAGAACCCCGGCTCGTCGTGGTCGAGGATCCTCAGTCCCGCGATCCATTTGGCGCTCTTCCAGAAGTACAGGTGCGGCACGGTCAGCCGCGCGGGACCCCCGTGCTCGGCCGGCAGCGGTTTCCCGTCGTACTCGAAGGCGATCCACGCGCGCCCGCCGATGAGGTCGGCGAGCGGGAGGTTCGTGGTGTACCCGGTGTGGGAGTAGGCGACGGCGTGCGTGGCCGTCGCCCCGGGCCGCACGAGGTCGAGGAACACATCCAGGGACACGCCCCCGAACCGCACGCCGAACTTCGACCAGCCGGTCACGCAGTGGATGTCGCCCTCGTACGCCGACGCCTGCAGCACGTGCGCCTCTTCCCAGCCCCAGGTGCGCGGCTCGGCCACCAGACCGTCGATCCTGAGCGACCACTCCGTGACCGTGAGCTCGGGTGTGACCTCGGCGGACAGGACGGGCCAGTCGTCGCCCGCGTCGTACTGCCCGGGCGGCAGCCCGGGGTCGGGGACGCGCGAGCGCCCCGTGAAGCCTCGGGTGACGTTCATGGCGGCTGGTGCCTCCAGGCAGTCCGGACGGGACCGCCGGTCGAGCGTGATCAATGCGTACGCAGTCAACCGTACGTGCCCGCCGAGCGTGCTCCCGCCCCTGCCCGACCTCGATCATTGCGGGTGTATGAACTCTCCGGCGGCCCGGGAATAGCCGTCCCGTGATCTTCCTTGCCGTCCAGTGGCCGGCACGCGTGGCTCCTGCGACGGGTCGTCCGGCGACAGCGAAGGAGAGTGAGGCAGGACATGCCCAAGGCGTACGCATACACGCAGTACGGCGGCCCGGAGACCGAGGCCCTCATCGACGTGGAGCGGCCGAGCCCCGGCCCCGGACAGGTTCTCGTCGCGGTGCGCGCGGCGGGCGTGAACCCCATCGACTGGAAGCTGCGCTCGGGCTTCCGGCGCCCCGGCGAGTCCGGCTCGCCCGTCTTCCCCGTGGTGTTCGGGAGCGAGGCCGCCGGAGTCGTCGAGGAGGTCGGCGAGGGCGTGACCGGCTTCGCCGTCGGGGACGCGGTCTTCGGCAACACGGTGGCCGGCGGATACGCCGAGTACGCGCTGCTGCCCGCGACGGTGACCGCGCGGGTGCCGGACGGGCTGTCCTTCACGGACGCCGCCGTCCTGCCGGTCGCCGCGGCCACCGCGTACGACGGGATCCGCCAGCTCGACCTGCCCGCCGGCGCGACCCTGCTGGTCACCGGAGCCGGCGGGGGAGTCGGGGTCGCCGCCGTGCAGATCGCCCGCGCGTTCGGGCTGCGCGTCATCGGCACGGCGAGCGACGGCAAGAAGGACTTCGTCGAGCACCTCGGTGCCCTGCACGTCCCCTCGGGCCCCGACCTGGCCACGCGGGTGCGGGCGGCCGCCCCGGACGGCGTCGACGGCGTCTTCGACCTCGTCGGCGGTGACGTACTGGAAGAAGCGGCGACACTGCTCACCGACCGCTCCGAGCTGATCACCGCCGGGGCGCCGCCCCAGGACGTCGAGCGGCTGGGCGGGGCGCGCGTCGTGCGGGCCCGTACCTCCGCCGTGCTCGACGAGGTCGCGGGCATGGTCGAGCGCGGCGACCTGGGCCCCCACATCACGCAGATCTTCCCGTTGGACCGGGCCGGGGAGGCCCTCCGCACCGTCGAGGACGGCCACGCCCGCGGCAAGGTCGTGATCGAGGTCGGCGTATGAGCACCGAACGGCACGTCCTCGACAACCCCGCGCTCGCCTCGCTGACCGGCCCGCACGCCCACTTCGCCGAGCGCCGCGGCCGTGTGCTGCGCTATCCCCTGGACGTGTCGCCGTGGGTGGGCCTGCCCGACGACCCCGGTGCCGACGACTGGGCCGACCTCGCGGCGCTCGCGGGCCCGGGCGCCGAGGCTCCGCTGCCCGGGTTCCGGGGCGAGGTGCCGGAGGGCTGGGAGATCACCTTCGCCGTCGACGGTGTGCAGCTCGTCGACGACGGGATCGCCGCCGCGCCCGACCCCGAGGCCGTCGTGCTCACCCCGGCCGACGTGCCCGAGATGCTGGACCTGGTGGAACGCACCCAGCCCGGCCCGTTTCTGCCGCGCACCATCGAACTGGGCGCCTACCTGGGCATCCGCCGGGGCGGCGCCCTGGTCGCCATGGCGGGCGAGCGGCTGCACCCGCCGGGCTGGACCGAGATCAGCGCCGTGTGCACCGACCCGGACTTCCGCGGTCAGGGGCTGGCCACCCGGCTCGTCCTGGCCGTGGCGCACGGTATCCGGGAGCGCGGTGAGACCCCGTTCCTGCACACCGGCGCGGGCAACACCGATGCGATCCGGCTCTACGAGTCCCTGGGCTTCCGGCTGCGCCGCGCCACCAAGTTCCTGTCGGCACGGGTTCCGGAGCACTCGGCGGACGGCCAGGCTGTGGGGATCTGATCAGCCGGCGGCCGTGCCGGGCGGCCTGACGGGCGTGACGGCCGCCGCCGCGTTGTACCGCGTCAGATACGCCGCGAAGCGTTCCAGGTCTTCCTCCGGCCAGCCGGCGAGCCGCTCCCGGAACGCTTCGCGGCGGCTCTCGGTGACCTGGGCGAGGATGCGTGTGCCCGCGTCGGTCAGGTGCAGCAGCTGGACCCGGTGGTCGTCCGGATCGACTCGCCGCTCGATCAGCCCGGCCCGCTCCAGCGAGGCCACCTGCCGGCTGACCGTGGACTTGTCCAGCGCGTAGTGCGCGGCCAGGTCGGTCGCGCGGCAGCCGCCGCTCTCCTCCAGATGCCCGAGCAGTGTGTAGGAGACCAGGGACAGCTCGGGATGCATGCGTCCGGCCGAGGCGCGGGCGCGCCGGGCGAACGTCGTCAACTCACGGTGAATGGTCTCGACGGCAGCGGCGGCCCCGGGCGACGCGGCGGCGTCGTACTCCGTGACCGCGGTCCCGCCGGACCGCTCGGCTGCCTTCACGGGACCTCCTCGCGCTTCTCGTTGTACGGTACAACTTAAAGGGCGGGTCGATGGGGCAGACCGGTGCCGCCAGGACGTCGGTCTGCGGGTCCCCTGCTAAGGTGACCGTCCCGGCCGCCGATCCCCCCAGCCGGCTGTGGCCGAGGAGGTGAGCCCCATTTCTGCTGTGTCGCTCGGGTGCTCTCACCTCAGGACAGCGCGGCTCACCGACGGCTGGTGACCGCGAGGGCGCCCTTCGGTCAACCGGAAGGCTTCTCGGCTCCATGCCACCACTGTCGCGTTCCAGCGTCGTCTCCGCGCTTCGTTCCGCCGGCTGCGTCTTCGCCGAGGACGAGGCGGAGTTGATCCTCTCCACCGCCCGTACGCCCGACGAGGTCACCGCCATGGTCGACCGGCGTGCCGCGGGCCTGCCCCTCGAACACGTCCTGGGCTGGGCCGAGTTCCACGGGCTGCGCCTCGCCGTGGAACCGGGCGTGTTCGTGCCCCGCCGCCGTACCGAGTTCCTCGTCGACCAGGCCCTCGCTCAGGGGCGGAACGCCTCCCTCGTCGTGGACCTGTGCTGCGGCTCGGGCGCGGTCGGCGCGGCCCTCGCCGCGGCGCTCGACGGGGCCGCGCTGCACGCGGCCGACATCGATCCGGCCGCCGTGCGCTGTGCCCGCCGAAACCTCGCCGCCCATGGCGGCCGGGTCCATGAGGGCGACCTGTTCGACGCCCTCCCGGACGACCTGCGCCGGCGAGTCGACATCCTGGTCGCCAACGTGCCCTACGTCCCCACGGACCAGGTTGCGCTGCTGCCGTCCGAAGCCCGTGACCACGAGCCCCTGGTGGCCCTGGACGGGGGCTCGGACGGCCTGGACGTCCTGCGCCGGGTCACCGCCGAGGCGCATCGGTGGCTCGCCCCGGGCGGCTGTCTGCTCGTCGAGACGAGTGAACGCCAAGTCCCGTCCGCTGTCGAGGCGTTCACCCGCGGCGGCCTCGATGTCCGGGTCGCCGTCTCGGATGAGCTCTACGCCAACGTGCTGATAGGCACCCGGCGATAGGCCCTGTCGTCACACTCCCGTCTGCCCCGCGACGCCATGCGGGGCTGACCAAGCTCACACCCTCCCGATTGTGCAACTAGTTGCAATAGGGAGCCGTCGTCGTCTACAACGGACGCACGACACGCCGTACGGAGGGCCTGATGAGCCGCTACCCGCATCTGCTGACCCCGCTCGACCTGGGCTTCACCACCCTGCCCAACCGTGTGCTCATGGGCTCGATGCACGTGGGCCTTGAGGAGGCCGAGCGAGGCTTCGAGCGCATGGCCGCCTTCTACGCCGCCCGGGCACGCGGGGGAGTGGGGCTCATCGTCACCGGCGGCATCGCGCCCAACGAGGCCGGACGCCCGTACGAGGGGGGCGCCAAGCTCACCACAGAGGCGGAGGCCGAGCAGCACTCCGTCATCACCGGGGCCGTGCACCGCGAGGGCGGGCGGATCGCGATGCAGATCCTCCACTTCGGCCGGTACGCCTACCACCAGGACCTCGTCGCGCCCAGCGCCCTTCAGGCCCCGATCAGCCCGTTCGTCCCGCATGCGCTCACCGGTGACGAGGTCGAGCAGACCATCGACGACTACGCGCGCGCCGCCCGCCTCGCCCGGCAGGCCGGGTACGACGGTGTCGAGATCATGGGCTCCGAGGGCTACCTCATCAACGAGTTCATCGCGGCGCAGACCAACCGGCGCGAGGACGGCTGGGGCGGCTCGTACGAGAACCGGATGCGCTTCCCCGTCGAGGTCGTCCGCCGTGTCCGTGAGGCGGTCGGTGAGGACTTCATCATCATCTACCGGCTGTCCATGCTCGACCTCGTCCCCGGCGGCTCCTCCCTCGACGAGGTCATCACGCTCGCCAAGGCGGTCGAGGCCGCCGGCGCGACCATCATCAACACCGGCATCGGCTGGCACGAGGCCCGCATCCCGACCATCGCCACCTCCGTGCCGCGCGGCGCGTACACATGGGTGACCAAGAAGGTCATGGGTGCCGTCTCGGTTCCGCTCGTGACGACCAACCGCATCAACACCCCTGAACTGGCCGAGGAGTTGCTCGCCGAGGGGTACGCCGACATGGTGTCCCTGGCCCGGCCCATGCTCGCCGACCCCGACTTCGTCGCCAAGGCCGCGGACGGGCGGCCGGAAGCCATCAACACCTGCATCGGCTGCAACCAGGCCTGCCTCGACCACACCTTCAGCGGGAAGATCACCTCCTGCCTGGTCAACCCGCGAGCCTGCCACGAGACCGAGCTGGTGCTGTCCCCGACCCGGTTGCGCAAGCGCGTCGCCGTGGTCGGCGCCGGTCCCGCCGGGCTCGCCTGCGCCGTCTCCGCGGCCGAGCGCGGGCACGAGGTCACCCTGTACGACGCGGCCGGTGAGATCGGCGGCCAGCTGAACGTCGCCCGCAAGGTCCCCGGCAAGCAGGAGTTCGACGAGACGCTCCGTTACTTCCGCAACCGGCTCGAACAGCACGGCGTGGATGTCCGGCTGAACACTCCTGTCGCCGCCGCGGACCTCGCCGGCCACGACGAGATCGTCGTCGCGACCGGTGTCACCCCGCGCACCCCGGAGATTCCCGGCAGCGACCACCCCAAGGTCCTCGGCTACCTCGATGTGCTGCGCGACGGTGCGCCCGTCGGTGACCGCGTCGCCATCCTGGGCGCCGGCGGCATCGGCTTCGACGTCGCGGAATACCTCACCGACGGCGGCGACAAGGCGAGCGAGGACCCGGCGACGTACTTCCGCAACTGGGGTGTCGACATGGACTACCGCGCCCCGGGCGGCCTCGCCGCTCCCGCGCGTCCTGCCCCGCCGCGCACCGTCCACCTCCTCCAGCGCAAGACCTCCAAGGTCGGCGCCGGGCTGGGCAAGACCACCGGCTGGATCCACCGCACCGAGCTGAAGCACCGGGGCGTCACCATGGTCCCGGGCGTGAGCTACGACCGGATCGACGACGCCGGGCTGCACATCACCGTGGACGGTGCGAGCCAGGTCCTGGAGGTCGACACGATCGTCCTGTGCACCGGGCAGGAACCGCGCCGCGACCTGTACGAGGAGCTGGTGGCCGCGGGCCGGGCGCCGCACCTCATCGGCGGCGCCGACGTGGCGGCCGAGTTGGACGCCAAGCGGGCGATCAAGCAGGGCACGGAGCTGGCGGCGGCCCTGTAGGTCCTGTCGTCGGACGCCGCCGGGCCCGCCCTCCGGGCGGACGGCGGGAGTCTGACGACAGGACCCAGGAGCCGTACGCCGCCTCCCTAGGATGGGTCCATGTCACTCCCGCACGCGATTCTGACCGCCCTGCTGGAGAGGCCGTCGTCGGGACTCGAACTGACCCGTCGGTTCGACAGGTCGATCGGCTACTTCTGGTCGGCGACCCACCAGCAGATCTATCGCGAACTGGGACGGCTCGAGAGCGACGGCCTGATCCGCGCCCTGCCCGCCGAGCAGCCCGTCCGCGGGCAGAAGAAGGCGTACGAGGTCCTGCCCGCGGGCCGCGCCGAACTCGCCCGCTGGACGGCCGCGTCCCAGGACCCGAAGCCGGCGCGCGACGTGCTGCTGCTGCGTCTGCGCGCCTCGGCCGTGGTCGGCACCGAGGGCATCGAGGCCGACCTGCGCCGTCATCTGGACCTGCATCAGCGGCAGTTGGACGAGTACAAGGAGATCGAGAAACGCGACTTCGGGCCCGGCAGGGACTCTGTGCAGGACCGCCTTCAGCACCTCGTACTGCGGGCGGGCATCGACCTTGAGTCCTTCTGGACCCAGTGGCTGACCCACGCCCTGGAGGAGTTCGGAAAGCTGCCCGAGCACGAGTAGCCGCCCCCGCGGCCCGGTCGTCCGTCGACCCTCCTGAGGCCGGCTGGACCGACTGCCTCCCGGCGGGCCTGCATGGCGTGGGCACATCAAAATGGGGCGGTGTTCGCCGCGGAGCGCCCGGGCTACGTATGCTGGTGCGCGACGCGGCGTGAACTCGCTTGTCATCCAGGGCAGTTCGTGCCGACGGCGCGGTCCGCTGTCGTCGCTGATCCCGCGCCGGCGAGCGCGGTCGGGTGGCCCGGGGCGGTTCGGCCCGGCCACCCGACCGCCCCATGCGCCTGTGCTCCGTCCGGACGCCTCGAAGTGGACGGACGTCGAAGAGTGGCACCACGGTGGGTGAGTGATCATCACTGTCCCCGAGGAGAGGGTCCCTCATCGTGCTCGTCCAGTCGCTGAAGCTGGCCGCGGCCGGCGCCGCCCTGCTCGTCCCCGCCGCGCTTCCCGCCGCCGCCCGCCCGCACCGGCCCTCGACGGCCCTTGAAGGCATCGTCCGCGCCGCCGACCTGCTGGCGAAGGTGCGCACATGCACCCAGGTGTCGCACGCCCGCTACCGCAGCGACCAGGGCGCCCCCGCCGTCATCCCCGTCTGCGGCAAGCGCGGAGCCGTGTTCTGGAAGGCCGACATGGACATCGACTGCGACGGACGCCCCGGCACCCTGTGCAACGCGCGGACCGACCCGTACTTCTCCGCCACCACCGCCTACCTGCAGTCCGACGGGAGGTATCTGAGCGCCGAGACCCTGCCGTACATCGTGGTGCCCGGCGCAAGCACCATCTGGGACCACCGTGAGTACGGTGTCCGCGGCGGCTCCCTCGCCGCGGTGATCTACCAGGGCCGCGTCCAGTACGCGGTCGTCGGCGACATAGGTCCGAAAGAGGTCATCGGCGAGGCCTCCTACGCCACCGCCAAGGCCCTCGGCATCCGCCCCGATCCGCGCACCGGCGGAGCGGACTCCGGGGTGACGTACATCGTCTTCCGGAACTCCCGCGTGTCGCCGATCGAGGACCACCGTGCGGCGGTGACCCTGGGGGAGAGCCTGGCGCGCACGTTCCTGCGGGAGAACTGATGCCACGGGAGACCTGGACTCCCGGAGCAGGAGAGGGGACTCCTGAAGGGGAGCCACTGCCGCTCCACGGCGGCAGCGGCTCCTGTGGAACGCGCTCACTCCTTGCGGTACGAGTACGCCTCCGTGGCCGCTGCCTCCACCCCCGCCAGGTCCGCGCCCGCCGAGGCCGTGACCACCGCGGCGACCGCGCCCTCGACGAACGGGGCGTCGACCAGCCGGGTGTTCTCCGGGAGCTCGTCGCCCTCCGCGAGCAGCGCCTTCACGGTGAGGACCGCACTGCCCAGGTCCATGAGCACGGCGACCCCCGCGCCCCGGTCCACTTCGGCGGCCGCATCGCAGACCAGCTCCGGACTGGTGCCGAGCCCGCCGTCGAGCGTGCCGCCCGCCGCGGCGACGGGCGCGATCGTGCCGCCGCCCGCCAGGCCCTTTGCCAGTTCGGCGACGGACTGCGCGACCGCCGCGCTGTGCGACACGAGCACGATGCCGACCAGCTTCTGCGCGCTGTCACTCACCGGCGGCCTCCACGAGCGCGGCGATCAGCAGGGCGGAGGACGTGGCCCCGGGGTCCTGGTGTCCGATGCTGCGCTCCCCCAGATAGCTCGCCCGGCCCTTACGGGCCTGCAACGGCGTCGTGGCGACGGCACCCTTCTCGGCGGCGGCGCCCGCCGCCTCGAACGAGGTGGCGAGCGCGTCCACCGCGGGCACCAGGGCGTCGACCATGGTCTTGTCGCCGGGCGTTGCCCCGCCGAGCGCCATGACCGCGTCCACGCCCGTCCGCAGCGCGTCCGTCAGCTGCTCCTCGGTGACCTCCGAGGCATCACCGAGGGTCTTGCCGGTGCGGCGCAACAGCGTTCCGTACAGCGGACCGGACGCACCGCCGACCGTCGAGATCAGCTGCCGGCCCGCCAACTGGAGAACCGCGCCGGGCGTGTCCGGCGCCTCCTTCTCCAGCGCGGCCGTGACCGCGCGGAAGCCGCGCTGCAGATTGCTGCCGTGGTCCGCGTCGCCGATCGGCGAGTCGAGCGCGGTGAGCCGCTCCGCCTCACGGTCGACGGACACGGCGGTCGCCGTCATCCAACGGCGGAAGAAGTCGGCGTCAAGCACTGAATCTCCTTGCGTGGTACGGACGTTGACCTCACTCACCTGCCCCAGCGCAGCCCCGGCGTGCGCACCGGCGCGTCCCACAGCCGCAGCAGTTCCTCGTCGACCTGGCACAGGGTGACCGAGGCGCCGGCCATGTCGAGGGAGGTGACGTAGTTTCCGACGAGAGTGCGGGCCACGGCGACGCCGCGCTCCGTCAGCACCCGCTGCACCTCTGCGTTGTAGCCGTACAGCTCCAGGAGCGGGGTGGCGCCCATCCCGTTGACCAGGACCAGCACAGGATTGCGCGGCTCCAGGTCGTCCAGGATGGCGTGCACCGAGAAGTCGGCGATCTCGCGGGAGGTCATCATCGCGCGGCGCTCGCGCCCCGGCTCGCCGTGAATGCCGACGCCCAACTCCAGCTCGCCCGGCGGGAGGTCGAAGGTGGGCGTGCCCTTCGCGGGCGTGGTGCAGGCGGTGAGGGCGACACCGAAGCTGCGGGAGTTCTCGTTGATCTGCCGGGCGATGGACTCCACGCGCTCCAGCGGCTGCCCCTCTTCCGCCGCCGCCCCGGCGATCTTCTCCACGAACAGCGTGGCGCCGGTGCCGCGCCGGCCCGCCGTGTAGAGGCTGTCGGTGACCGCCACGTCGTCGTTGACCAGGACTTTCGCGATCTGGATGCCCTCGTCCTCGGCGAGCTCGGCCGCCATGTCGAAGTTCAGCACGTCACCGGTGTAGTTCTTCACGATGAACAACACGCCCGCGCCGCTGTCCACCGCCGCCGCCGCGCGCACCATCTGGTCGGGCACGGGAGACGTGAACACCTCGCCGGGACAGGCGGCCGACAGCATGCCAGGGCCGACGAACCCGCCGTGCAGCGGCTCGTGCCCCGAGCCACCGCCGGAGACGAGGGCGACCTGTCCGGCGACCGGGGCGTCACGCCGTACGATCACCCGGTTCTCCACGTCGACGGTCAGCTCGGGATGCGCGGCCGCCATGCCCCGCAACGCGTCCGCGACCACCGATTCCGGGACGTTGATCAACATCTTCACGGGTACCTCCTGGTAAGCCTGCAAAGTGGCCCCCGACCTGTATCTTCCCTGGTCGGGGCGGGTGAGTTCAGTTTTTGATCTCGGCGATCGGCGATCGGCGGTCGGTGGAGGCGGAGTCCGGCGCGTCCGATGCCGACCGGTAGCTGACTTCGCTGACGGGTCGTCAGGCCTGGGTGTGATGCGGATGAGTGGTGTCGGCGGTCCACTGTCGGAAGTATCCGCGCTGACGAGGCGATGGTCACGTGTGTTGACATTCCTCGGTGCGTACGAGTCGCACGTTCGCTCGGTCGGGCCGCCGGGGAGGGTGAAAAGCATGACACGGTTCGTCTGGTGAAGCAGACTTCACTGATCGGGTGACTTGGGTGCATGATGACCGCGCTGATATGAGCCGTCGCCGGCCGCGGCGCCACCACGCCCGCGACAGGCAAGGGACTCGTTCCCGTGCACGGACTCACTGCGGAGTGGCGGTCCTGTGAGGAGTCATCGATGAGCACAAGCGAGTTTCCGGAGGCCACGACCACGACGGGCGCGGTGCGCGGTCGTCGTGAGGACGGCCTGGCGGTCTTCCGTGGCATCCCGTTCGCGCAGCCTCCGGTGGGCGAGCTCCGCTTCGCGGCACCGCGACCGGCGGACCGCTGGGACGGCGTACGGGAGGCGTTCGCGTTCGGGCCGCCTCCCCCGCAGGAGGCGATGGGCACCGAAGCCGCTCCGCCCGGCAGCCTCCCGGCCGGCGACGACTGGCTGACCGTCAACGTGTGGACGCCCGAGCCCGATCCGGCATCCCGACGGCCGGTGATGGTCTGGATCTACGGCGGCGCCTACAAATACGGCTCTGCCGACGATCCCGCCTACAACGGCAGCCGCCTCGCCCATGACGGCGAGCTCGTCGTCGTCACCCTCAACTACCGGGTCGGCATCGAAGGGTTCGCCCGGATCGAGGGTGCCCCGCCGAACCGGGGGCTGCTCGACCAGGTCGCGGCCCTGGAGTGGGTGCGCGAGAACATCACCGCCTTCGGCGGCGACCCCGATCAGGTCACCGTCTTCGGCGAATCGGCGGGTGCCGGGTCCATCGCCGCCCTGATGACCATGCCGAGGACGCGGGGCCTGTTCCGGCGGGCCATCGCTCAGAGCGTGCCGGGCACGTACTTCTCGGACGCACTGGCCGGGGACATCGCCGAGGCCCTGGCCGGCGAGGTGGGGCTGCGTCCCACCACGACCGACCTCTCCGGCGTGGATCCGCGCAAGCTGCCCGAGGCGGGGTCCGCGGTGAGCGCCCGGATGCGTCAGTACGTGGAACGATGGGGCGCCGTCGCCCTCACCCCGACCCCGTACTCGCCCGTGGTCGACGGCGATGTCCTGCCGACCACGCCGTGGGAGGCCCTGGCCGGCGGCGCCGCACGGGACGTGGAGCTGATCGCAGGGCACAACCGCGACGAGTTCCGCCTCTTCGTCATGCTCGGCGGGCTGCTCGGCCGGGTGGACGAAGGCCTGGCGGCGTCGGCTCTGCGGCTGTTCGGGCCGGCTCAGGACGCCGAGCAGGCCTACCGCGCCGCGTTCCCGGAAGCCTCCGCGGAGTACCTGTTCGAACTCGTACAGTCCGACTGGCTGTTCCGTATGCCCTCGCTGCACCTGGCCGAGGCGCAGGTGGCCGGCGGCGGCCGGGCGCACATGTACGAGCTCACCTGGTCCGCCCCCGCCAATGGCGGAGTCCTGGGCGCCTGCCACGGCCTGGACGTACCCCTGACCTTCGGTGCGTACGACGGCCTCGGCGGCATGCTGGTAGGGCCGACGCCCTCGCCCGAGACCGAGGCGCTCTCCGCCCGGATCCGCTCCGCCTGGACCGCCTTCGCCACCACGGGTGATCCGGGCTGGCCCGCCTACGACATCGAACGCCGTCTCGTCCGCATCCTCGACACCGAGCCCACGGTCGCCGCCTACCCCGAGGAGGCCTCCCGGGGCCTGTGGCGGCACCACACATTTGCTGCCCTGCCTCTGGTGACGGCGTAACCGCCGCTCACCCGTGAGCTGCAGGACCTGTGCGGCCCGCGCCGCGGGCGCGACTGAGTGGCCGCGCCCGCAGAAGGGGCTCAGTCACCGATCGCGCTGGTGATGAGTGCACGCAGCTGCGCCTCCACAAGGTCGAGGGGCTCGATGCTGCGCTTGGCGCGGCACATGGCCACGGTCCCCTCGACGGCGGCGACCACGAGCGTGGCCAGTTGCGCGGCCAGTTCCGGGTCGGCGCCGTGTTCACGCAGGGAACCGGTCAGCAGGGACTCCCAGGTGCCGAACACCTCGGCGGCGGCCAGCAGGGCGTCGGGGGTCTCGTCGGCGGGCGGCTCCTCGATGGAGACCGCGAGGACGGGGCAGCCGGCGCGGAAGTCGCTGTCGACGACGATCCCGCGCCACAGGGCGAGGAAGGCGCTCAGTCCTGCGACCGGGCCCGCCCGGAGTTCCTCGCGCAGGCCCCGGGCGACCCATTCGCCGGTGTAGCGGACCGCCTCGGTGGCCAGCTGCTGCTTGCCCTCGGGGAAGTAGTGATAGGTCGAGCCGAGGGGTGCCTTGGCGTGTTTGGCCAGCTCCCGGATGCTCGTGGCGTTGAGCCCCCGTCGGCTGATCATGTCGGCAGCACCGGCCACGATGCGCTCGCGGGACGGTGTGCTGGGCTTGGCCAATTGCGTGCTCCCCTCTGGATATAACGCTCGTCATAGTCTAGCGTGACCTCCGCTTATAACGACTGTCATAGAGTCAGTCGTCGAAGTCGGGAGGAGACCCCACGCCATGCCGATGATCAGGCTCACCGCACCGGCCGGATCGCTGACCGAGGAGGGCCGCAAGAGCGTCCAGCGCGACCTGGCCGCCGTACTGCTGCGCTGGGAGGGCGCCCCGGACACCGCCTTCTTCCGCGCCCAGGCCTGGAGCTGTCTGGTGGAGCTCCCCGAGGGGGCGCAGACCACCGCCGAGAACGACGCACCGCGCTTCCTCGTCGACGTCACGGTCCCGCAGGGTGCCCTGTCGGAGCGGCGCAAGGCGGGGCTGGTCGAGGAGGCGACCACGACCGTGCTCCGGGCCGCCGGACTCTCCCAGGACGACGCGCTGCGCGTGTGGGTGCTGGTGCACGAGCAGCCCGACGGAACCTGGGGCGCGGGCGGCTCCGTCATCCGCTTCGCCGACCTCGTCGCCCTTGCCGGAAAGGACAAGGGGCAGCAGGCCGATGCGTGAACTGACCTACGTCGCCCGGCACTCGGTCGAGTGGCGCGAGGCACCGGAGCCGAAACTCACGTCCGACCAGGAGGCGACCGTCGCCCCGGTGGCCGCCACCCCCTGCGACGTGGACTCGGCGATCCTGGCCGGGCATGGCTTCATCGACCCACCGTTCGCCATCGGACACGAGTGCGTCGCCCGGGTCGTCGAGGTCGGTGACGTCGTGAGCGGCGTGACCCCCGGCGACCTGGTCGTGGTGCCCTGGTCGATCAACTGCGGCACATGCGGACGCTGCCGTACCGGGCTGACCGCGCACTGCACCACTGTCCCGCACATGGCGATGTACGGCGCGCCCATCGGCGGCAGTTGGGGCGGTCTCTTCTCCGATCTGGTGCGGGTGCCGTGGGCGGACGCCATGCTGGTGCCGTTGCCCTCCGGCCTCGACCCCGTCGCCATGGCATCGGCCAGTGACAACTGGTCCCTGTCCTGGCGGCTGGTCGCCCCGCACCTGAGGAACCGGCCCGGGGCCCGGGTGCTGGTCGTCGCACGCGGCAGCATCGGGCTGTACGTGTGCGACATCGCCCGTGCACTGGGTGCCTCCGAGGTGCTGTACGTCGACCCCGAACCTGAACGCCGCAAGGTCGCGGAGGGCTTCGGCGCCCGCACCGCCGAGGCGATCGAGCCCGTCCGCCACGGCTTCGACCTGGCGGTGGAGGCCACCGGCCGGGTCGACCAGCTCGCCCTCGCCGTCAAGTCCCTTGCCCCGGAGGGCGTCTGCGAGTCCGCGGGCAACCACTTCCGGCCCGGCGAGTTGCCCCTGCTGGACATGTACCTCACCGGTGTCACCCTGCGCGTCGCACGCGACAACGTACGGGCCCATATCCCCGACGCCCTCGACCTGGCCCGCTCCGGTCAGGTCGACCCCGCGCGGGTCGTCTCGCACGTCATCGACTGGGAGCAACTCCCCGATGCGCTGCCGGAGCGGCATCTCAAACCGGTCTTCGTACGCCCCGGCACTCCTTTGTGAACGGCCGGCCGCGTCACCGTGGTGTGCACGTCAGCCGGAAGCCGGTGAAGTCGGCGGTGAACGCGGCGTCGACGAGGTCGTGGGCGTGGATGCCGGCGAACGCGCCCGTGAAGCGCAGCCGGGAGCCGTAGTCGTCGGACAGACGGCTGAAGTCGAGCGGCGGACCGACCGGCGTGCGCGCTCCGTCCCGGACGAACCAGAACTGCGCATCGGCACCGTCGACGCTCACGCCCAGCGTGACCGGATCCGCAGCCTCGACGTCGACGAGGGCGACCTGCCGGGCACCCTGCTCGTCGCGCTCCAGCAGACGGAGCACGGTTCGGCCTGCACCCTTCCACTGCTGGCCGCGCTGCGGCTCGCCCTTGGGTTCGGCCCAGGTCACATCGAGCGCGAGGTAGGACGCGGTGTTGTACCGGAGCACCAGGCCGGCGGCCTCGGTGAACGTGCGTGGCGTGGCCTCCACCGTGACCTCGGCCTCCGCACGGTGCTCCGTGATGCGCTGGGCGAGCAGGCTCTGCTCCCACAGGGACTCGGGGCCCTGCCGGCCGCGCAGCCGGATCCAGCCGGGCCGGCTGCCGGTGTCGGCCCAGGACGGGTCCGGGTGTCCGCGCAGGGTGCTCCAAGGCCAGGAAAGCCCGTCGATCCGCGGGGCGGGGGACAGCGGGCCGGGACGCGTGGGTACCTCGACCTCGGCCGCCGGGTGCCACCCCCCGTGGCGCAGCCGGGGCCGGCCGTCCGCGTCCCAGGTCACGGCCTGGATCGCCGTTTCGCGGCCGAGGGTGCAGCGGAGTCCGTCGGGGGTCCGCAGCGGGCGGGCCACCAGATGGCTCATGAACCACTCGCCGTCCGGCGTCTCGACCAGTTCCGCGTGCCCGGCCTTCTGCAACGGCACCGAAGGATCGTCCCGGCTCGTCAGCAGGGGCGTGCCGTCGAGCTCGTACGGACCCGTGATCGTCCGGCTGCGCGCCACCCGGACGCCGTGCTCGAATCCGGTGCCCCCCTCGGCGAGCACCAGGTAGTACCAACCCTCCCGCCGCAGCAACTTGGGCCCCTCGATGAGCCGTTCGTGCTGCAGCAGCAGATGTGTGCCGCCGAGCGGGGCGAGGCTGTCGCGGTCCAGCTCGGTCACGACGATCCCGGCGAAGCGCTCCCCTCCGGGACGGTGATCGCTCTGCATGTTGAGCAGCCACAGCCGTCCCTCGTCGTGGAAGAGTGCGGGGTCGAAGCCGTGGCTCGCGACCCGGCGCGGGGCCGCCCACTTTCCGTCCGCTTCGGTGGCCGTGGTGACGTATGTGTCCAGATCGAAGTACGGCGTGCCGATGGAGCGCACGATCGAATAGACCATCCAGAACCGTTCGCCGTCCCAGCTCAGCGACGGCGCCCAGATGCCGCCCGAGTCGGGGACTCCGGCCAGTGAGTCGCCGGGGACCGCGCCGCGCACATGACCCGCGTACTCCCAGTGCGCCAGATCGCGGGATCGGTGGATCGGGATCGTCGGAAACCATTCGAACGAACTGGTGGCCACGTAGTACCAGTCGCCGGACCGCACCAGCGAGGGATCCGGGGCGAAACCGCGGATGACGGGGTTGCGCAGCACGGTCACTTGAGGGCTCCCAGCGTCACACCGGTCCGCCAGTAGCGGCGCATCGCCACCATCATGATCGCCATCGGCACGATGGACAGCACCGCGCCCGTCAGCACGAGGCTGGTCAGATCGACGCCGGATTCCAGACGGTTGCCGGACCAGTTGTACAGGCCGAGGCTGAGGGTCCAGTTCTGCTCACCGCGCAGCACGGTCAGCGGCAGGAAGAACGCGTTCCAGGTGTTGACGAAGGCGAGCAGGAACACGGTGGCGCCGCCCGTGGTCATCATCCGCAGCACGATACTGAAGAAGATCCGAAGCTCACCGGCGCCGTCCAGGCGGGCCGCCTCCAGGAGTTCGTACGGAATCGTCGCCTCGGTGTACACCTTGGCGAGGTACACGCTGAACGGGTTGATCAGACACGGGACGAGCATCGCCCACGGCGTGTCGACCAGCCCGATCGCCGAGAACAGCAGGTACAGCGGGAGGGTGAGCAGGGCGATCGGGATCAGGAACGAACCCACCACGCACGCGAACACCACGTTGCGTCCGGGGAAGTCGAAGCGGGCCAGGCCGTAGCCCGTCGCCAGGGCGATGAGCGTGCCGCCCAGGGAGCCGGCACCCGCGTACAGGAACGAGTTGGCGGTCCAGCGCAGAAAGATGCCGTCGTGGTACGTGAACAGCTGATGCAGGTTGTCCCACAGGTGCCAGCCCGAGAACCACAGTCCGTTCGTCTGGTACAGCCCGGCCCGGTCCTTGGTGGCGGCGACGATCAGCCACCACACCGGGAAAAGGCTGTACACGCCGGCCAGGACCAGACCGATCAGAAGGAAGCGCTGACCGCCGCGGCTGCGCGAGGCGCGATCGGGGCGGGCCAGCCGCCTGACGGCGCGCGCCGGGGGCCGCTCTGTGCCCGACTCGGTCATCAGCATCAGTCGGCCTCCCCCGAGGTCAGCCGGTAGAAGAGGAAGGAGGCCATGCCGAGGATGAGGGCGAGCAGCACCGACAGGGCAGCGGCGTAGTGGTAGTTGCCGGCGTTGAACGCCTGGTTGTAGATGATCATGATCGGGGTGAAGCTGTCGCTGACCGTCTGGGGGGTGACGTTCCGGAACAGTGAGGGCTCGTTGAAGATCTGCAGCATCTGGATGATCGAGAGCAGACCGGTCAGCACCAGCGCCCCGCGCACATGCGGGACCTTGATACTGCGCGCGATACGGATCTCGGAGGCTCCGTCGATCCGCGCGGCCTCGAACAACTCGCGCGGTACGCCCTGCAGTGCCGAGTAGATGATCACCATGTTGTAGCCGATGCCGTGCCAGGTCAGCAGATTGCCGATGGACGGCCAGACCATCGACGGTGCGAAGAAGTTCCAGTCGAAGCCGAAGAACCTGCCGAGCGGTGTCAGCGGGCCCACGTCCGGGCTGTAGAGGTTGACCCACACGATCGCCGCGACCACTCCGGGGATCATGTACGGGACCAGCAGGAAGATCCGGAACCGGCCGGCCGCTCGGGAGGCGATCGCGTCCAGGAACAGCGCCAGCACCAGGCTGATCAGCAGCATCACCGGGATCTGCACACAGGCGAACAGCACCACCCTGAGGACGGCGTTCATGAACGCCGAGTCGGTCAGGCCTTGCCGGTAGTTGTCCAGGCCGACGAACTCCCTGGTGGCGCCGCCGAGTCCGAGCCCGGACTGCTTCTCCAGGTACAGCGACTCGTAGACGGCGTAACCGATCGGGAGCAGGTACAGGAAGACGAAGCCGAGCTGGAAGGGCACCGTGAAGGCGGCGCCCTTCCAGCGCTGGGAGCGGATCATCGGGTCTGCCTCAGCCCTCGACGCTGATGCCGCGCGACTTCAGGTCGTTCACCGTCCACTGCTGTATGTGCGCCAGCAGATCGGTGATCTTCTCCTCCTTGCTCACGACCTTGGCCCAGCCGGCCTGCAGTTCGGTGAACATCGCGGTCCAGTCCGGGCCGAAGGTCCAGTCGCTGGTGACGGTGCCGAGGCTGTCCGTCACGACCTTCTTCGCGGGCTCGTAGTTGGTGCCGAGCAGCTTGGCGGAGATCGCCTCGGCGACGTACGACTGGCTGTCGGCGAGCGCCGGCATCACCCCGTTGCCGGTGTCCGGGCTCGCCATCGTCTTGACCGCACCGGAGTCGGTGGACATCCACAGCGCCGCTTCTGCGGCCTGCTTCTGGTTCTTGCACTGCTTGGTCACCAGGGTCACACCGCCGCTCTGGTTGGTGCCGGCCGGGGTCTTGGCCGCCTCGCCCTGGAACGTGGGCCACGGCGACAGCGCCCACTTGCCGTCGGACTTGGTGAAGTTCTGCACCATGCCGGCCATCTGCCAGGTGGAGATCTGCCGGGTCGCGGTGCCGCCGTTGTCGTAGTTGCGCTGCACGGCCGCGTAATCCGCGAAGGAGAGCTTGGAGTTGAGGTCGTTGTCGATGATCTCCTGGATCACCTTCGCGGCCTTGAGGGTGCCCTCGTCCTGGAAGTTCACCTTCCAGGAGTTGCCGTCGATGGCATACCAGTGCGCCCCGGCCTGCATGGAGAGCACTTCCAGGGTGCTCGGGTCCTCACCGGCGTAGTTGGTGACCTTGACGCCGTGCTTCTTCAGCACCTTGCCGGCGGCTATGAAGTCGTCCCAGGTCGCCGGGGGCTTGAGGCCGTACTTCTCGAAGATGTCGGTGCGGTAGATGGTGAACGCGGGCGCCGAACTGGTGGGTACGCCATAGACCTTGCCCTGCACCTGGGCACTGGCCCAGGAGCCCGGGTTGAACTTGTCCTTGTCGGCGCCGACGTACTGGGTGATGTCGGCGAGCGCGCCCTGCGAGACCCAGGTCGTCACGTACTCGGCGGTGTTCTGCAGCAGGCAGGGCGCGTTTCCGGCCTTGACCGCGTTGGTCAGCTGCTTCTGCATGGTCAACTGGTCGGTGACCTTGGTGTACTTGAGCTTGACGTCCTTGTGACTGGCGTTGAACGCCTTGACGACGGCCTCCTGGCCGTTGGCCCAGCCCCAGAAGGGGAGGGTGACCGGGCCGGAAGACCCCGAGGAAGCTTTGTCTCCGGAGCCGGATCCGCCGCAAGCGGAGAGCAGACCTGTCAGCGCGAGACCCACGGCGGCGGCGCGGGCGACCCTTCTCCGGGGGCTGATGAAGTTCATCTGACCGTGATCCTTCTGATGTAGGCGTTCTCAGAACGAGAGGACGGCGGCTCGGTGTTGGCCAGGAACGGCGGCCGGAAACCGTCGGCTCGCGGTTGCGGGGGGTCGGCCAAGCAGAATCAGTAGTAAGCGGTTGCCGTGGACCGTAGGCCGATGGTGCGACCCCTAGCAAGGGGGCGGGCGGAAATTGTTACGCCCACTCGTCCGTGAGAAGTGGTCGAGATGTCACCCTGCGATACACAGAGGGTGGGGATAAGTGCAGGCCAGCGCCTGTTCTGTAGGCCCGCTACCGATTCTGCTGCGAGCGGTAAGCGTTCTCGTGAAAGCTCCCCTTCGGGCGTGAAAACGCTTACGTAACCGGCTGCTCGACGCCGTTACGACCGCCGGGCCGGGGGCTGGACGGAGTTCCGCACGACGACATGTGTGCCCAGCACCAGATGGTCGCCGTCGCTTCCCCTGCGGCGGCCCGCGCCGCTCTCGCGCCGGTCGGCCACCGCGCGCAGCGCTACGCGGCCCATCTCCTCGTAGGGGACGTGCACGGTGGTCAGTTGGGGAGTGAGCTGGGACGCCAGCGGGATGTCGTCGTAGCCGACGATGGACACGTCCTCGGGCACCCGCAGCCCGGCCGCCCGCAGCGCCTGCATGGCACCCGCGGCCACCACGTCGGTCCCGGCGAGCACCGCGGTGAAGGCCGGCCCCTGGCGCAGGCTCTCCTCGACCGCCTCGTACCCGTGCTCGTAGTCGTACGGGCCGTGCCGCACCATGCCCGGGTCGAACGGCACGCCGTACGCCTCGAAAGCCCGCTGCGCGCCTCGCAACCGTCCCTGGGCGGTGGTGAGTTCGGAGTGCCCCGGCAGCACCAGGACCTTGCGGTGACCCGCGGACAGCAGATGGCTGGCCATCGCGTAGGCGCCGCCCTCGTTGTCGTAGTCCACCGTCGTCGCCGGAACGTCGCCCTCCAACGGTGGCCGGCCGACCAGTACGAGGTGCGATCCTGCCGCGTCCAGGGAGCGGGCGAAGCGGGCCATCCGCAGCTGGTACTCGTCGTAGTCGTAGGCCCCGCCGAGGAGGACCACGGCGGCGACGCCCTGCTGGCGCATGAGGTTGACCAGCGCAAGCTCCCGCTCGGGGTCGTCTCCCGTGGTGCCGACCAGCGAGAGCCAGCCGCGCAGCGAGGCGGCGCCCTCGACGCCCTTGGCCACGTGTGCGAAGGCGGCGCCGGTGATGTTGTTGAGCAGGATCGCCACGGTCGGCGTGCCGCCGCCGGCCAGGGAGCGGGCGTGGGCGTTGGTGACGTAGTCCAGGTCCCGGACGACCTTCATCACCCGGCGGCGCAGTTCGTCGGAGACCGGGTAGTTGCCGGACAGGACACGCGACACGCTGGCGACCGACACACCCGCCCGTTCCGCCACGTCGCGGATGGTGGCTCGTCCGGCCTCACCCTGCGCCTTGCGCTGACTCACCGTAGCGGCTCCTTCACCGTGACGACCTTCTCGTCGGACGAGCCGCGGTCCTGCCGCCCGCTGGTGCTGAAACCGTATCCCATGGTTACTCGGGACCGGACCCGGTCGCCGGGGCGACGTTCAGGCGACACGGGCCAGGTCCGCGCGCCGCACCTCATGGGCCAGGGGCAGGCCTGCGACCAGGCGCTCCAGCTCCTCGGTGACGATGCGCCCTAGGCGTTCCAGCTCGTTGCCGAGCGAACCCGCGATATGCGGGGTGAGGAAGACGTTGGGGAGCCCGTACAACGGAGATCCGGCGGGCAGCGGCTCGGGTTCGGTGACATCCAGGACCGCGCTCAGCCGGCCCGAGAGCAACTCGTCGGTGAGCGCGTCGTGGTCGACCAGGGCGCCCCGCGAGGTGTTGATCAGCACGCCGCCGTCCCGGACGAGGGCGAGCCGGTCGCGGTCGAGCATGTGGCGGGTCTCGGGTATGTCGGGCGCGTGCAGGCTGACGATGTCACTGCGGCGCAGGAGGTCCTCCAGCGGCAGCGGTCGGGCACCCAGCGCTTCGGCTTCGGCTGTCGCCACATAGGGGTCGTACAGGAAGACCGTGAAGTCGAACGGCCGCAGCAGTTCCAGCAGTCTGCGGCCCACGCGTGAGGCGCCGATGATCCCGATCCGGCGGCCGAGGTTGCCGGTGGCCGCGGTCTCGGCCGGGAGCGGGTATGCATGGGTGATCCGGAACCGCTCGCGGTGGGCGAAGGCGTCCTTCCCGGTGAGCAGGATCATGGCGAGCGCGTACTCCGCGACCGGTAGTGCGTTGCCGGTCACGGCGCTGGAGACGGCGATCCCGCCCTGCCACAGCGCCTCGCCGATCAGCGAGCGGACGGAACCCGCGGCGTGCAGGACGGTACGCAGTCGCGGCGCCACCGCAAGGGTGTCCGCGTCCAGGTGGGGGCAGCCCCAGCCGGTGATCAGCACCTCGGCCCGGGCCAGCGCGGGGGAGGCCGCCGGGTCGGTGAAGTCCCGTACGACGAGCGCCGGGTCGATCTCGGCCACCTTCCGGAGCCGCGCGATGAGCGGCGGAGGGAACAGCAGGGGCAGGTGCACCGGATCCATGGCGAACACGACCCTCGGCAGCTGGGCGCTGGGCATGACTCTCCTGAGGCATGGGGAAACATTTTCAGAAAGCGTCTTCTACCGTAGATCTGTGTCAGAGGGGCGGTCAATCAGTGGGGTCGGCCACAACCGGTTGTTGAGAGTGACGAGCGGAAACCGCGCCCCCTGTCCGGGCTGAACCGGACGGCGCGCGTTCGCCGCCGGTGAGCTGTCGGCTGTCGGCATCGTCGCGCGGAGTCACGGGTACGTCGCGGCCAACGCCGCCCCGCGCCCGCCGACATGGGTCGCTCGACCAGCGAAGATGGCGCAATCCGTGCTGTTGCTGAAGCAGGTTGGGAAGCCGGCCGACCGGTGCGCTGCCCATATCGCCGACGCCGCCCGGACTTTTCGAAAGTCTGCGAGGAGTCTTGACGTCGATCGCGGACAGGAAGAAGCTCTGGCCACTTGGTCATAGCAACCGGTTTCCATGACGGATGCGTGCTGCGTCCTGCTCGCGGCAGGCGCGGCAACCCCGCACCCACCCGCAGCAGAAGGTGAGGCGTTCATGCGCTTTCACGCCGGTGCTCTCCTCAGCCGCCGCTTCCTCGCGCTGTCGGCCGGCGGCGCCGTGGCCGGCGTGGCGGCCCTGAACGGATGCGCGCTGCAGGCCCCGGGCGGGGCCGGCGCCTACGCCGTGGGAGCAATGGTCAGCAGCAGGAAGTCCACCGGTCGCTCCACGCTCGCCGTCGCTGTCATGTCCACCTGTGTCACCTCGGCAGGGACGTCCGTCGCCCACCTCCAGGCCGCGGCCTCGGTGATGTGGGCCATCCCTATCCTGCTGATCTTCCTCGTCACCCAGCGCGGTTTCGTCGCCGGGATGTCGACGTCCGGCCTCAAGTAGCCGCTCCCACAGATCTGTTCACCCATGGCAAGGAGTGAGGATTGACTTCCTCCCCCTCGTGAACGAGGGGGATTCCTACGGCTCGCGCCGTGGGGTTTTCTGCTTCGTCGCCGACTGCCCGCCCGGAGTTCTCCGTTGAGGTCTTACACCGGCTCCACAGACAGACACCGCCAGCCCGGCGGCCAGAAGGTTCTGCGCCGCGTTCACGTCCCGGTCGTGGGTCGTGCCACAGCTGCCGCACGTCCAGGTACGGACGTTCAGCGGCATCGCCTCAGCGAGGCGGCCGCAGGCGGAGCACAACTTGGACGAGGGGAAGAAGCGGTCCACTGCGATCACTTCCCGCCCGTACCAGTCGGCCTTGTACTCCAGCATGCTCCGGAACTCGGCCCAGGCGGCATCCGAGATGGCGCGTGCCAAGCTGCGGTTCTTGACCATGGTGCGTACGGTCAGGTCCTCGATCACGAGCGTTTGGTTTTCGCGCACGAGTCGAGTGGCCAGCTTGTGCAGCGCATCCCGCCTGCGGTCGGTGATCCGGGCGTGGATCTTCGCGACGCGATGCCGTGCCTTGCGCCGGTTGGCGCCCTCGCCCCTGGCTTTGCGGGACAGTTCCCGCTGAGCCCTGGCCAGGCGCTCGCGGTCGCACCGCTCGTGCCGGGGGTTGGCGATCTTCTCCCCGGTGGAGAGGGTCAGCAGGTGGTCCAGGCCGACATCGATGCCGACCGCCGTATCGGCAGTCGCGAGCGGCTTCACGGATGGGTCCTCGCACAGCAAGGAGACGTACCAGCGTCCCGCGCCATCGCGGCTCACGGTCACCGTGGTCGGCGTGGCCCCGTGAGGAAGGCGACGCGACCAGACGATGTCCAGCGGCTCGGCCATCTTCGCCAGGTGCAGACGGCCATCGCGGAACCGGAACGCCGAAGAGGTGTACTCCGCGCTCGCTCGGGACTTCCGCTTGGACTTCAGGCGCGGGTACTTGGCGCGTTTGGCGAAGAAGTTCGCGAAGGCGGTCTGCAGGTGCCGCAGTGCCTGCTGCAGCGGGACGGAGGAGACCTCGTTGAGGTAGGCCAGTTCCTCGGTCTTCTTCCACGCCGTCAGCATGGCCGAGGTCTGGTTGTAGTTGACCCGTTGCTGCCGCGCCCACGCCTCGGTACGGGCCGCGAGCGCCATGTTGTAGACCTTCCGCACACATCCGAACGTGCGCGACAGCTCGGCTGTCTGCGCATCCGTCGGATAGAAGCGGTACTTGAAAGCCCGCTTCACGTGAGTGGCCATGGCTCACAAGCTATCTCAACTTGTGGCCATCTGTTGGTAGTTGGTGATGAATGCCGATCCGCCCAGAGAGCGGATCGGCTCTCCCTCCCCTGCTCCGCAGGAGTCCGTTTCCTCCCCCGCCTGAAGGCGGGGGTATCCACGGAGGAATCCAGATGAACACGCCCCTGTCCCGCCGTACCGCTTTCCAGGCGGCGGGTGCCACCGCGCTCGCCGCCGGACTGTCCGGCCTGACGGCCACGGCGGACCGGGCCGCCGCGGCCGACGACAACCCGTCCGCGTCGAAGCTGATCACCTACCCGCGCCCCTCCATCATGCCGACCAACACCAGCTTCAGGGTTCGGGTCCGCACGGCCCCCGACGGGGAGTGGCAGACCCTCGACATCTGGCGGCCCCGGCTGGAGGAGATCAACCCCACAACCGGCTCCGGCAAGGTCTACGACACCTCGATGGTGTACTTCGACTTCCAGGGCACGGCCGAGATCGAGGTCACCTACCTCAAGGGCGGCACGACCAAGGCCCGGGTGAGACCCGACGCGCTCGGCATCAAGCCCGAACTCCTCGGCGACACCCTCCGCTTCACCCTCGACGAGCCGCGTGACGTCGTCGTCCAGATCAACGACCAGATCTTCGACTGTCTGCATCTGATCAGCAACCACCTGGACCACAACCCGCCCGCCGCCGACGACCCGGACGTCATCTATTTCGGCCCTGGTGTGCACACCGTCACCGGCGGGGTCCTCACCGTCCCCAGCGGCAAGACCGTCCACCTGGCGGGCGGCGCCGTCCTGACCGCCCAGGTCTACTTCAAGGACGTGGAGAAGGCCTCCCTCACCGGGCACGGCATGCTCTACGGCGGCACGGCGAACGGCGTCCTGTGCGAGGGCAGCAAGAACATCCGGATCGAGGACGTCATCATCATGAACCCGGGGGGTGGCTACATAGCCACTCTCGGCGAGAGCGAGAACGTCCACATCAAGAAGGTTCGAGGGTTCAGTTCGCGGGGCAACGGCGACGGCATCGACATCTTCTCCAGCAGCAGTGTCGTCATCGACGGCTGCTTCCTGCGCAACTCCGACGACTGCATCGCCATCTACGCCCACCGCTGGAACTACTACGGCGACACCCGCGACATCACCGTCCAGAACTGCACCCTGTGGGCGGACGTGGCCCATCCGGTCAACGTCGGCACGCACGGCAACACCGACGCCCCCGAGGTCATCGAGAACCTGGTCATCAGGAACATCGACATCCTCGACCACCGCGAACCCCAGATGGGCTACCAGGGCTGCATCGCGCTCAACCCCGGCGACTCCAACCTCATCAAGAACGTGCGCATCGAGGACGTGCGCATCGAGGACTTCCGCTGGGGCCAGGTGATCCACCTGCGGGTCATGTACAACACGAAGTACAACACCTCGGTCGGCCGCGGCATCCAGGACGTCTACGTCAAGAACCTCACCTACACGGGCACGCGCGCCAACCCGTCGCTGTTCCTCGGTTACGACGCCGGCCACGCCATCGACAACGTCACCTTCGAGAACTTGGTGATCAACGGCACAGTCGTCGCCGACTCGATGAAGAAGCCCAAGTGGTACCTGACCACCGACACGGTGCAGTGGTACTACAACGAGCATGTGACGAACCTCAGGTTCCTCACCACCGCCGAGGCCGAGGCGGCCGC
>NZ_JBEOZU010000052.1:0-67405 GCF_040298185.1 Streptomyces sp. NPDC001634
GGTTCGGGCGCAGGCGGGGGTGTCCGCCTTTAACCCCACCATATCTGCCCCCCGGGCGCCGGCCGCGCCCACGGGTCCCGTAAACGGGGGGGGCGGCCCCGGCACTTCGCTGCCCGGGGCCGCCCCCCTGTGAAGCTGCGGCAGGCTCAGCTGTCCGCGCCCGCGGTCTGCTGCAGCGGCTCCCCCGCCGACTTCGGCTGGCCGAGGCCCATCTGACGCATGACGCCGCCGACGACGCCACCGAGGGCGATGATCACCATGCCCGCCCAGAAGCCGACCGGCTGGGCCATCACGGTGAAGGCGCCCGCGACGCAGAAACCGATGAAGGCGATGGTGACACCGGTCCAGGCGGCCGGGGTGTGACCGTGGCTGCTGCCCGCCATGACTTGCTCCTCGTTAGCTGTAAGTGCGTGGGTGAGCCGGAAGCTCGGCGCCCATTGTCCCGCACGCGTGCGTATGACGTGAGCGCGGGGTCGCTCGAAGTGAGCGCGGCGTCGCGTGTGGGGGGTGGTCAGGCTCCCGTGGGGTCCTCACCACGGTCGAGGGCCTTCCACAGGTCCTCGGGGCGGTCCGGGTCGACGGGCTTCGCCTTGCGCGGCCGGGGCGTGCCGTCGCGCTCGTAGCGGCCGGACATCGCGGGCCACAGCCGGCCGTAGCGCAGCGCCAGCAGTCCGGCGAGGAGGATCAGCGCGCCGCCCAGGGCCGCGACGTACGGCCAGGCGGTGTGCGTGAGCGAGACGGCGGTCGCGGAGGTGTCTCCGGCCGCCTGGGCCGCCTTCTCGTCAAGTGCCGAGCTGTCGGTGGCGCCGAGGAGCGCCGCAGCGACAGTGCCCGCGCCGGAGAGCGCGAGCAGTCCGGAGACGAGGAGGCGCCCGCTCCTGCGGACGGCGAAGACGGCGACGAGCGCGGCGAGGCCCACTATCGCAAGGGCCGCGGGCACGCCGGTGACCTCGCTGCCCTTGGCGGTCAGCGGGAAGTCACCGCCTGCCACGGTGACGGTCCCCGCCGACCAGCCCTGCCGGGAGGAGAGCAGTGCCACGGCCGCGCCGACCGCCCCGCACAGCAGGGCGAGCGCGAGGCTGCGGCGGCCTGACCGGACGGGGGCGGCGGCCTCGGATCGGGGGTGAGGTACGGCAGTCACGTACTCCACTATCGCCCGAACCCCGGGCGATCCGTCACCCGGGGCCCCTTTTCGGCTCGGTGGCTCAGCGGCCCAGCCGGTTGGCCGTGTGGACCGCGCGCAGGACGGCAGCCGCCTTGTTGCGGCACTCGTTGTCCTCGGCGACCGGGTCGGAGTCGGCGACGATACCGGCGCCCGCCTGGACGTACGCCGTGCCGTCCCGCAGGAGGGCCGTGCGGATGGCGATGGCCGTGTCCGAGTCGCCCGCGAAGTCGAGGTAGCCGACGCAGCCGCCGTACAACCCGCGCCGGGACGGCTCGAGTTCGTCGATGATCTGCATGGCGCGGGGCTTGGGGGCGCCGGAGAGCGTGCCCGCGGGGAAGCAGGCGGTCAGGACGTCGAAGGCCGTACGGCCCGCGGCGACCCGGCCCGTCACGGTCGAGACGATGTGCATCACATGCGAGTACCGCTCGATGGACATGAAGTCGACGACCTCGACCGAGCCGGGCTCGCAGACCCGTCCCAGGTCGTTGCGGCCCAGGTCGACGAGCATCAGATGCTCGGCGCGCTCCTTGGGGTCGGCGAGCAGTTCCTCGGCGAGGGCCTGGTCCTCCTGCGGGGTGGCGCCGCGGTGCCGGGTGCCCGCGATGGGGTGGACCATCGCCTGCCCGTCCTCGACCTTGACCAGCGCTTCCGGGCTGGAGCCGACGACGTCGAAGCCGTCGAAGCGGAACAGGTACATGTACGGGGACGGGTTGGTGGCCCGCAGCACCCGGTAGACGTCCAACGCGCTTGCCGTGCACGGCGTTTCGAAGCGCTGCGACGGGACGACCTGGAAGGCCTCGCCCGCGCGGATGCGCTCCTTGATGTCCTCGACGGCTTCCTGGAAGTCGGGGCCGCCCCACAGCGCGGTGTACTCGGGGAGTTCGGAGGGCGGGAGGTGCGCCGGGGGCTGGGCGACCGGGCGGGAGAGGTCCGCCTCCATGGCGTCCAGACGGGCCACCGCGTCCGCGTACGCCTCGTCGACGCCCGTGTCGAGGTCGTTGTGGTTGATCGCGTTGGCGATCAGCAGGACCGAGCCCTCCCAGTGATCCATCACGGCGAGGTCGCTGGTGAGGAGCATGGTCAGTTCGGGGAGCCGCAGGTCGTCCCGCTCCCCCGGGCCGATCTTCTCCAGGCGGCGCACGATGTCGTAGCCCAGATAGCCGACCATGCCTCCGGTGAAGGGCGGCAGACCGTCCTGGTGGGGGGTGTGCAGGGCCTCGATGGTGGCCCGGAGCGCGGCCAGCGGGTCGCCGTCGACCGGGACGCCGACGGGCGGGGCGCCCAGCCAGTGGGCCTGGCCGTCCTTCTCGGTGAGGGTGGCGGCGCTGCGGACGCCCACGAAGGAGTAACGAGACCATTGATACGCCGTCCGTCCGTTCTCCGCGGACTCCAGCAGGAAGGTGCCGGGGCGCTCCGCGGCGAGTTTGCGGTAGAGCGCGACCGGGGTGTCGCCGTCGGCGAGGAGCTTGCGCGTGACCGGGATGACGCGGCGGTCGGTGGCCAGCTTGCGGAACGTCTCGAGATCCATGGCGGCTGACCTTACTGATCCGCGGACGGTACGCCGGAATCGGCGTCCTTGAGCAGCACGTCGGCGTCGAAGCACGTCCGGTCGCCGGTGTGGCAGGCGGCGCCCACCTGGTCGACCTTGACCAGCAGGGTGTCGGCGTCGCAGTCGAGGGCGACCGACTTCACCCACTGGAAGTGACCGGAGGTGTCGCCCTTCACCCAGTACTCCCGGCGGCTGCGGGACCAGTATGTGCACCGGCCGGTCGTCAGGGTGCGGTGCAGCGCCTCGTCGTCCATCCAGCCGAGCATCAGCACCTCGCCGGTGTCGTACTGCTGGGCGATCGCGGGGAGCAGCCCGTCGGCGCTGCGCTTGAGGCGCGCCGCGATCTCGGGGTCCAGGCCGCTGGGCGTGCTGGGCGGAGGCGTGCTGGTCATGCCGACCATTGTGCCGCGCCGCACCGGCATCCCCGGCCGCCGTCCAGTGGGCGGACCGTCCCCCCGGTCGTAGGCTGACTGCATGTCGACCCATGCGAAGCGTGAACGACTTCTTCTCGCCGACCTGTTGGAGGCCACGGGCCCGGACGCACCCACGCTGTGCGAGGGCTGGAACACCCGTGACCTCGCCGCGCACGTGGTGGTGCGCGAGCGCCGCCCGGACGCCGCCGGGGGCATCCTGATCAAGCAGCTGGCGCCACGCCTGGAGAAGGTGATGGCGGAGTTCACCGAGAAACCGTACGAGGAGCTGATCCAGCTGATCCGTACGGGCCCGCCGCGGTTCTCGCCCTTCCAGCTGAAGCAGATCGACGAGATGTCGAACACCGTCGAGTTCTATGTCCACACCGAGGACGTACGCCGGGCGCAGCCCGACTGGACGCCGCGCGAGCTGGACCCGGTCTTCCAGGACGCGCTGTGGTCGCGGCTGGAGCGCACGGCCCGGCTGACCGGTCGCAGCGCGCCTACGGGCCTGGTGCTGCGCCGCCCCGACGGGCAGACAGCGGTCGCGCACCGGGGCACACCGGTGGTGACGGTGACGGGCGAGCCCTCGGAGCTGCTGATGTTCGCGATGGGGCGGCAGCGGGTGGCGGACGTGGAACTGGAGGGCGAGAAGGACGCCGTAGCGAAGATGCAGGAGGCGAAGCAGCTGGGGATCTGAGCCGCGTCCGCCGCCGTGCGGGTCAGCGGGGGAGTTCGGCGCGGCGCAGGACGCGGACGCAGAGGACGAGGACCCCGCCGAGCCCGCAGACCACTGCGCTGACGACGAACACCGGGCCGGTGCCCCAGGCTCCGACGGCGGCGGCGGACAGCGGCATGCTCAGCGGGGCCGGGCCGAGGCTGACCAGGCCCGCGACTGCGGACGCGCGGCCCAGGTGGGCGGGGTCGGCCTGGGTCTGCAGCAGAGCGCCGGACAGCGGCCCCGCCGAGCCCGGCCGGCAGCCCGACGAGCAGGGCGGCGCCGACGGCCGCAACGACGCCGGGAACCTTGGCGAGGGCGGCTCAAGCCGAGTGCGGCGTCACCGCACCGGGTGCCCCGCCTCCCGCAGCGTCTCCTTCACCTCGCCGATCCGCAGGTCACCGAAGTGGAACACGGACGCCGCCAGCACCGCGTCAGCGCCCGCGGCGATCGCCGGCGGGAAGTCGGCCAGCTTGCCCGCGCCGCCGGACGCGATGACGGGGACGGTCACGTGCTTGCGTACGGCCGCGATCATCTCCAGGTCGTAGCCGTCCTTCGTGCCGTCCGCGTCCATCGAGTTGAGCAGGATCTCGCCCGCGCCCAGCTCGGCGGCGCGGTGCGCCCACTCGACCGCGTCGATGCCGGTGCCGCGCCGGCCGCCGTGGGTCGTCACCTCGAAGCCCCCGGCCGGAGTCCGGCGCGCGTCCACCGAGAGGACCAGGACCTGCCGGCCGAAGCGCTCCGCGATCTCCCGGATCAGGTCCGGACGGGCGATCGCGGCCGTGTTGACGCCCACCTTGTCGGCGCCCGCCCGCAGCAGCTTGTCCACGTCCTCGGCCGTACGGACGCCCCCGCCGACCGTCAGCGGGATGAACACCTGCTCGGCGGTGCGGCGCACCACGTCGTACGTCGTCTCGCGGTCGCCCGAGGACGCGGTGATGTCCAGGAACGTCAGCTCGTCGGCGCCCTCGGCGTCGTACACCTTCGCCATTTCGACGGGGTCGCCCGCGTCACGCAGGTTCTGGAAGTTGACGCCCTTGACGACCCGGCCGTTGTCCACGTCCAGGCAGGGGATGACTCGGACCGCCAGGGTCATGAAGCCGGCTCCTTCAATGTCCTCTGAATGCTTCTATTTCCACTTCGACCAGGATGCGCGGGTCGACGAAGCCCTCCACGACCAGCAGGGTCGCGACCGGGCGCACGGCGTCGAAGATCTCCTTGTGGGCCCGGCCCACCTCGTCGACGTCGCGCAGATGGGTCAGGTACATCCGGGTCCGGAGCACCGACTCGGGGCCGAGCCCGAACTCGGCGATGGCCTCGAGAGCGCTGGTGAACGCCACCTTCGCCTGCTCGTACGGGTCGCCCTCGCCGTACAGCACACGGCCCCGGAAGGATGTCGTCCCGGCCACCAGCACACGGTCGCCCACCGCGACGGCGCGTGCGAAACCGAAGGACTCTTCCCAAGGACTTCCACTCTGCACGCGCCGTACGGCCTCGGACGTCATGACACTGCATCCCTTTTCAAGATGTGGCCTCCAGTGCTTCTTCCAGGGTGAACGCCTTCGCGTACAGGGCCTTCCCGACGATCGCGCCCTCGACACCGAGGGGTACCAGTTCGGCGATGGCGCGGAGGTCGTCCAGGGACGACACGCCGCCGGACGCCACGACCGGACGGTCCGTGGCCGCGCAGACGTTCTTCAGCAGCTCCAGGTTCGGGCCCTGGAGCGTGCCGTCCTTCGCGATGTCGGTGACGACGTACCGCGCGCAGCCCTCCTTGTCGAGGCGCTCCAGCGTCTCGTAGAGGTCGCCGCCGTCGCGGGTCCAGCCGCGGCCGCGCAGGGTCGTGCCGCGGACGTCGAGACCGACCGCGATCTTGTCGCCGTGCTCGGCGATGACCCTGGCGACCCACTCCGGGGTCTCCAGGGCCGCCGTGCCGAGGTTCACGCGCGTGCAGCCGGTGGCCAGGGCGGCGGCCAGGGTGTCGTCGTCGCGGATGCCACCGGACAGCTCCACCTTGATGTCCATCGCCTTCGTGACCTCGGCGATCAGCGCGCGGTTGTCGCCGGTACCGAACGCGGCGTCCAGGTCGACCAGGTGCAGCCACTCGGCGCCCGACCGCTGCCAGGCCAGGGCGGCCTCCAGCGGGGAGCCGTACGAGGTCTCCGTGCCGGACTCGCCGTGCACGAGGCGGACGGCCTGGCCGTCGCGGACGTCGACGGCGGGGAGGAGTTCGAGCTTGGCCATGGTCTACAGGATTCCGATCCAGTTGGTGAGCAGCTGCGCTCCGGCGTCGCCGGACTTCTCGGGGTGGAACTGTGTGGCCCACAGGGCGCCGTTCTCGACGGCCGCCACGAAGGGCTTGCCGTGCGTCGACCAGGTCACCTTCGGGGCGTGCAGCCTTGAGCTGAGCGTCTCCATGGTCCAGTCATGCACGGCGTAGGAGTGCACGAAGTAGAAGCGCGCGTCCGCGTCCAGACCGGCGAACAGCTCCGAGTCGGCCGGTGCCTCGACGGTGTTCCAGCCCATGTGGGGCACGATGTCGGCCTGGAGCGGCTCGACCGAGCCGGGCCACTCGTCGAGACCCTCGGTCTCCACACCGTGCTCGATGCCGCGTGCGAAAAGGATCTGCATGCCGACGCAGATGCCCATCACCGGACGGCCACCGGCGAGACGACGGCCGATGATCCAGTCGCCACGCGCTTCCTTCAGGCCCTGCATACAGGCGGCGAAGGCACCGACACCCGGCACCAGCAGGCCGTCCGCGTTCATGGCCTCGTCGTAGTCACGGGTGATCTCGACGTCGGCTCCCGCGCGTGCGAGGGCGCGCTCGGCGGAGCGGACGTTGCCGAAACCGTAGTCGAAGACGACTACCTTTCGCTTTTTGACCGGGTTGCTCAATTCCACACCTCCAGCCGGAGGATGCCCGCGACGAGGCACATCGCCGCGCCGATCGAGAGCAGCACGATGAGGCTCTTCGGCATCTGCTGCTTGACGAAGGAGATGATTCCGCCGACAAGGAAGAGGCCGACGACGATGAGGACGGTCGAGAGGCCGTTCATGGCTCTACAGCGCACCCTTCGTGGACGGGAGGATGCCGGCGGCCCGCGGGTCGCGCTCGCTGGCGTAGCGCAGCGCCCGTGCGAGCGCCTTGAACTGGCACTCCACGATGTGGTGGGCGTTGCGCCCGTACGGTACGTGCACGTGCAGCGCGATCTGGGCCTGGGCGACGAAGGACTCCAGTATGTGCCGGGTCATCGTGGTGTCGTACTCGCCGATCATCGGCGCCATGTTCTCGGGCTCGGTGTGCACGAGGTACGGGCGGCCGGACAGGTCGACGGTCACCTGGGCGAGGGACTCGTCCAGGGGGACCGTGCAGTTCCCGAAGCGGTAGATCCCCACCTTGTCGCCCAGCGCCTGCTTGAACGCGGCACCGAGTGCGAGGGCGGTGTCCTCGATGGTGTGGTGGGAGTCGATGTGCAGGTCACCGTCGGTCTTCACGGTCAGGTCGAACAGACCGTGCCGGCCGAGTTGGTCGAGCATGTGGTCGTAGAAGCCGACGCCGGTCGCGATGTCGGTCCTCCCGGTGCCGTCGAGGTCGATCTCGACGAGGACCGAGGTCTCCTTGGTCGTCCGCTCGATTCTTCCGAGGCGTCCCTCGCGAGTCATGCGCTCTGCTCCTTCGGGGGAGTGGGGGTGTCCCCCACAAAGCTCAGTAGTTCACGTACCGCGTCGAGGAACGCGTCGTTCTCCTCCGGGGTTCCTGCGGTGACCCGCAGCCACCCCGGTACACCGTTGTCCCGGACCAGGACACCCCGGTCGAGGATCTTCTGCCACGCCTCGTGGGCGTCGGCGAACCGCCCGAACTGCACGAAGTTCGCGTCGGACGCGGTGACCTCGTAGCCGATCGCGCGCAGTTCGGTGACCAGCCGGTCCCGCTCGGACTTCAGCTGCTCGACGTACTTCAGCAGCGTGTCGGTGTGCTCCAGGGCGGCCAGGGCGGTCGCCTGGGTGACCGCCGACAGGTGGTACGGCAGCCGTACGAGCTGGACGGCGTCCACGACGGCCGGATGCGCGGCCAGATAGCCGAGGCGGAGACCGGCGGCTCCGAACGCCTTCGACATCGTCCGCGAAACAACGAGATTCGGCCGACCTTCGAGCAGCGGCAGCAGCGAGTCGCCGTGGCTGAACTCGATGTACGCCTCGTCGACGACGACCATCGACGGCTTCGCCGCCTGTGCGGCCTCGTACAGCGCGAGGACCGTCTCGGGAGGAACCGCGTTGCCCGTGGGGTTGTTGGGGGTGGTGATGAAGACGACGTCCGGCCGGTGCTCGGCGATCGCCTTCCGGGCGGCGTCGAGGTCGACCGTGAAGTCCTCGTTGCGGGGGCCCGTGACCCAGCCGGTGCCCGTGCCGCGCGCGATGAGCGCGTGCATCGAGTACGACGGCTCGAAGCCGATCGCCGTACGGCCCGGTCCGCCGAAGGTCTGCAGAAGCTGCTGGATGACCTCGTTGGAGCCGTTGGCCGCCCAGACGTTCCCCGTGGCCACCTCGTACTTGCTGGATTTCGTCAGGTACTCGGCCAGCCTGGTGCGCAGCTCGACCGCGTCGCGGTCCGGGTAGCGGTTGAGGTCACGGGCGGCCTCGCGCACGCGCTCGGCGATCCGTTCGACCAGCGGCTCGGGCAGCGGGTACGGGTTCTCGTTCGTGTTCAGCCGTACGGGGACGTCCAGCTGGGGCGCGCCGTAGGGGGACTTGCCGCGCAGTTCGTCCCGTACGGGAAGATCGTCGATTCCGAAGCTCACTTGCTCGTCGGTACCTTCCACCCGAATCTTGCCTTGACCGCCGCGCCATGGGCCGGCAGGTCCTCCGCCTCCGCCAGCGTCACCACGTGGTGCGCGACCTCGGCCAGCGCGTCCCTCGTGTAGTCGACGATGTGGATGCCGCGCAGGAAGGACTGGACGGACAGGCCCGAGGAGTGGCATGCGCAGCCGCCGGTCGGGAGCACGTGGTTGGAGCCGGCCGCGTAGTCGCCGAGCGAGACCGGCGCCCAGGGGCCGACGAAGATCGCGCCGGCGTTGCGCACCCGGCCGGCGACCGCCGCGGCGTCCGCCGTCTGGATCTCCAGGTGCTCTGCGCCGTACGCGTCGACCACCCGGAGCCCCTCGTCGATGCCGTCCACGAGCACGATCGCGGACTGCTTGCCCTTCAGGGCCGGGACGATCCGGTCCTCGATGTGCCTGGTGGCCGCGACCTGTGGCTCCAGCTCCTTCTCCACCGCGTCGGCCAGCTCGACGGAGTCGGTGACCAGCACCGCGGCCGCCAGCGGGTCGTGCTCGGCCTGACTGATCAGGTCCGCGGCCACGTGCACCGGGTCGGCGGTTCCGTCCGCGAGGATCGCGATCTCGGTGGGGCCGGCCTCGGTGTCGATGCCGATCTTGCCGGTGAAGTAGCGCTTGGCGGCGGCGACCCAGATGTTGCCGGGGCCGGTGACCATATTGGCGGGCGGGCAGGACTCGGTGCCGTACGCGAACATCGCGACCGCGGTCGCGCCGCCCGCCGCGTACACCTCGTCGACGCCGAGCAGGGCGCACGCGGCGAGGATCGTCGGGTGCGGCAGGCCGTCGAACTCCGCCTGGGGCGGGGAGGCGAGGGCGATCGACTCGACACCGGCCTCCTGCGCGGGCACGACGTTCATGACCACGGAGGAGGGGTAGACGGACCGGCCGCCGGGCGCGTACAGACCGACGCGCTGCACGGGCAGCCACTTCTCGGTCACCGAACCGCCCGGCACGACCTGGGTGGTGTGCGCGGTGCGGCGCTGCTCGCGGTGGACGAGGCGGGCGCGGCGGATGGACTCCTCCAGGGCCGCGCGCACGGCCGGATCGAGCTGTTCCAGTGCCTTGTCGATCGCCTCGGCAGGCACCCGTACGGACGCAAGCCGTACACCGTCGAACTTCTCCGCGAAGTCGATCAGCGCCGCGTCGCCCCGATGATGCACGGCTTCACAGATCGGACGCACCTTCTCGAGGGCGGCCTGAACGTCGAAGTCGGCTCGGGGCAGCAGGTCACGCAGGGCGGGACCCTCGGGGAGGGCGTCGCCACGCAGATCGATTCGGGAGATCACGGGGCCAATTCTCTCAGACGGCGACGACCGGCCGGATGGTTGTATCAGTGACTGATACGGAGCGTGGGCGGGTGGACGGGTTCCGTGGCGGGGCAGCGGCAGGGTGGCCGGTTCATGCGGTTCGCGCGGCGCAGCCGTTGGCTGGATCCGGTGGCTGATACCAGACCCGGAAGATCACCTTCACCAGTAGCGTTCGGGTCGTCACACAGCGGGCATGAACGGTTGTACTAAACCCGCGAGTAGTTGGGGAGGAAGGAAGAACCGTGACCGAGGGTGCCGGCATCCGCGCCGGGGACCTGCCGGACGATCTGACCGCCGCCGAGGCCGGGATGTGGCAGGCCTTCCGCAACGGCAGCGTGTACGACCTGCGCAGCGGGGACGCCGCCGTGGACGATCCGCACGGCGGCCACCCCTGGGGGCCCGAGCGCAGCGTGCGGGCGCGGATAGTGGCGTGGCTGCTCCTGGACGGGCCGCACGCTCTGCCGGGGCGCGTCTCCTCGCTGAAGCTGACCGGCGTGCTGATCAGGGACACCCTGGATCTCGCGGGCGGCACGATCGTGCCGTACATGGAGCTGAAGGGCTGCCGGTTCGAGAAGGAGATCCTGCTGCCCGAGGCCCACTTCACGACCGTACGGCTGGTGGACTGCGCGGTGCCCCGCCTGGAGGCGGCCCGGGTGCGCACGGAGGGCGATCTGCATCTGCCGCGCTGCCGGTTCCAGGGCGGAGTACGGCTCACCGACGCACACATCGGCACCGACCTGCTGCTCAACCAGGCCATCGTCTACCGGGACCGCCGGGGCCGCTCGATCACCGCGGACGGGATGACGGTCGGGCAGGACCTGCAGGCGGAGATGCTGGAGTCGCACGGCGAGCTGAGCCTGCGCGGCGCCAAGGTCGGCGTCTCGCTGAGCCTGCGCGGCGCGCAGCTGAACAACCCGTACACCCGGCTGGCGCTGAACGCCCCCCAGCTGACGGTCGAGCGGACGCTGTACCTGACCCCTGCGGGCGTCGGCAATCCGCTGCTGACCAGTGGCACCACACCCGCGCGCGGGACGCGGATCCAGCGGTTCGAGTGCCGGGGCGGGATCCGGCTGGACGACGGGCGGTTCGGGGACGCGGTCGACCTGGAGGGGGCCCGGTTCGTCCTCGACGACGACCAGGGGCTGTCGCTGCTCCGGGTCCAGACGCCCGAGCTGCGCTTCCTGGGCGAGCGGCCCGAGCGCGGCAAGGTGACCCTCTCGGGCGCGCGGATCGTGAACCTGGTCGACCGGTGGGCGAGCTGGCCGAGCCCCGGCAATCTGCACATGGGCGGGTTCACCTACGAGAACCTCGTCCCGCAGGACGCCTTCCCGCTCGCCCGGCGTCTGGAGTGGGTGGCGGCGGCGACCGCCGAGTACAACCCGGAGCCCTACGAGCGGCTCGCGGCGGTGCTCCGCGGCTCCGGGGAGGACGAGGACGCGCGCGAGGTGCTGCTCGCCAAGCAGCGGCGGCGCCGCGAGACCCTGCCGCTCGCGGCCAAGCTGTGGGGGTACGCACAGGACTGGACCGTCGCCTACGGGTACCGGCCCGGCCGGGCGGCGGTGTGGATGGCGGTGCTGTGGGCGGCGTCGGCGATCGCGTTCTCGCACGCGAGCCATCCACCGGTCAACAAGGACGCGCACCCGCCGTGGAACCCTTCCCTGTTCGCCCTGGACCTGCTGCTGCCGGTCATCGACCTCGGCCAGCAGGGCCAGTGGCAGCTGAGCGGGGGCTGGCAGTGGGTGCAGGCGGTGGTGATCCTGCTGGGCTGGATCCTGGCGACGACGGTCGCGGCGGGGGCGACGAGGTTGCTGCGGCGCAGCTGATCCCCGCTTCCCAAGTGGTTGGCGCATAGGCGCCCAACAGCTACAAAACAGTCACATTTTACCCACTCTTGACTATTGAGCATACAACCAAATATGGGTTACGTTTTCGTGCTGGCGCCGCCCCGACCTGCGGCTTTTCAATGGTCGACACCATGTCACTGCTGCGCGCCTTCCTCCGTACGGCACGGATGGTTCGTCACTCCTCCTGCCTCGCCGACGGGCTGCCCGCGGACGACGAGGTCCTGCTCGACGCGCCCGACGAGCGCCTGGCGCCCGCACTGGTCGCGGCCGGCCGCGGCGACCACGGCCCGGCGGCCAAGCTGCTCGCGACCACACGGGAGGCCGCCGAGTGGGAGGACCGCGACCGGTACGTGCGGAGGCTCGCCGCCTTCGCGCGCTCGCGGGACGAGTGGTTCACACACTGGTGCGCCACCGCCCCGCACGATCCCGACGCGCTGCTGGTCAAGGCGGAGTTGGCGGTGACCCGCTGCTGGGAGTCCCCGGCCCGCACCGAACTCCTGCGCCAGGTCGGCCCGTTGATCACGGCGGCGGCCGAGGGCGAACCCCGCGACCCGGTGCCGTGGCGGGTGGCGCTCGACCACGCGCGCGGCACCAACGCGGGCCACACCCGGTTCGAGCGGCTGTGGGGCGAGGCGGTGCGCCGTTCCCCGCACCACTACGGCTGCCATGTCGCGGCCCTCAAGTACCTCTCGGGTTCCTGGTACGGATCGCACAACGAGTGCTTCGACTTCGCCGAGACCGCCGCACAGGACACGCTGCCCGGCTCTCTGGTGCAGGCGCTGCCGGTGCGCGCGGCCTTCGCGTATCTGACGGAGGGCGGCGGGGCCGCCGTGGGCCGCGTCCGGCTGGAGGCGGCGGCGGACCGGGCGATCTCCCTGTCGTCCCAGTACGCGTCCGCCGATCCGTGGCCCGCCGAGGTCCGCAACCTCCTGACCTACGTCCTGGTCGGACTGGAGCGCTGGGAGGACGCGTTGACACAACTGCGCATGATCGGCCCGTACGCCACGTCCTTCCCCTGGGACCGGATCTCCGACGACCCGCTGGGCCGGTTCCTGGAACTGCGGAACAGTGTTCGCATGGAGGTGGCGTCGGCGAGACCCCTCCATTCGGCACGGCCTCTTCTCCCACGAAGTGAGCACGCCGGACACGCGCCCTCCCGCGACCATTAGGCTTTCCCGTCGTGACCACCGTCCGGCTCCCCCTCTTCCCGCTGAACTCGGTACTGTTCCCGGGGCTCGTGCTCCCGCTGAACGTCTTCGAGGAGCGCTATCGCGCCCTGATGCGCGACCTGCTGAAGACCCCCGAGGACGAACCGCGCCGCTTCGCCGTCGTCGCCATCCGCGACGGCCACGAGGTGGCGCCGAGCGCGCCGGGCATGCCGGATCCGACGGCGCTGCCCGCGCGCGGGCCCGCCGCGGGCTTCGGCCCCGACCCGGCCAAGGCGTTCCACTCGGTGGGCTGCATCGCGGACGCGGCGACGATCCGGGAGCGGGCCGACGGCACCTTCGAGGTGCTGGCGACGGGCACGACCCGTGTGCGGGTGCTCTCCGTGGACACGTCGGGTGCGTATCTGACGGCCGAGCTGGAGGAACTGCCGGAGGAGCAGGGCGACGAGGCGGGCGCGCTCGCCGAGGGGGTGCTGCGCGCCTTTCGGCAGTACCAGAAGCGGCTGGCGGGCGCCCGGGAGAGGTCCCTGTCGACGGGCGCGGAACTGCCGGACGAACCGGCCGTGGTGTCGTACCTGGTGGCGGCCGCGGTGATGCTGGACACGCCGACGAAACAGCGGCTGCTCCAGGCGCCGGACACGGCCTCCCGCCTCCGCGACGAGCTGAAACTGCTTCGCACGGAGACGGCGATCATCCGTAATCTGCCGTCGTTGCCGGCGTCGGACCTGACGCGGGGCCCGACGAGTCTGAACTGAAGCGCGACGTTCGAGGAACAGGCCGGGATGGCGAAGAAGACGAAGAAGCAGCAGGCGGGCGGCACCCCGGCGACGGTGGCGCTTACGGCGGCCGGGGTGGAGTTCACGGTCCACTCCTACGACCACGATCCGTCGCACCCCTCCTACGGCGAGGAGGCCGCCGAGGCGATGGGGGTGTCCCCCGACCGGGTCTTCAAGACGCTGGTGGCGGACGTGGACGGCGCGCTGGTGGTCGGGGTGGTCCCGGTGGCGGGCTCACTGGATCTGAAGGCCCTGGCGACGGCGGTGGGCGGCAAGCGGGCGGCGATGGCGGACCCGGCTCTCGCCGAACGCACCACGGGGTACGTGCGCGGCGGCATCTCCCCCCTGGGCCAGCGCAAGCGGCTCCGCACGGTCCTGGACGAGTCGGCGTCGTCCCACACCACGATCTGTGTCTCGGCGGGCCGCCGGGGCCTGGAGGTGGAAGTGTCCCCCGAGGACCTGGCGAAACTCACGGAAGCGACGCTCGCGCCCATCGGCCGGGCCTGAGCACTCGACGAACGGCCCGTCCTCGGCTAGTACGGAAATATGTCGAAGAGGACACGCAAGCGCAAATGGCGCATGAAGAAGGGCCACGCGAACCACGGCCACCGTCCGGCGTAACCACGCCCTGCAACCACGGCCTGGGGGCTGCCCGCCCCCAGGCCCCCGCTTCGGCCTTGACGGCCTCGTCCTCAAACGCCGGACGGACTGGATCTTCCAGCCCGTCCGGCGTTGCCAATGAGCCCCGACCGGGGGAAACCAGCCCCTCCGGCGTTTGTGGAGCGGGGTCCGGGGGCGGGCCCCCTGAACGGGGTCCGAGGCGGAGCCCCAGCGGGGTGCAGGGGCGGAGCCCTGGGAGGGGTGCAGGGGACCAGTCCCTGTGGGGCACAGGGGGCGGAACCTCAGCGGGGTGCAGGGGCGGAGCCCTGGGAGGGGTGCAGGGGACCAGTCCCTGTGGGGCACAGGGGGCGGAACCTCAGCGGGGTGCAGGGGCAGAGCCCCGGAAGGGGTGCAGGGACACAGTCCCCACAGGGGCCAGTGGCGGAGCCCCGGAAGGGGGGTGCAGGGGACGCAGACCCCGTCAGGATCCAGGGGACGCAGCCCCAGCGGGGCCAGGGGGCAGAGCCCCGGGAGGCGTGCAGGGGACGCAGACCTCACAGGGGCCCAGGGGCAGAGCCCCGCAAGGGGCACAGGGGACGCAGACCCCGTCAGGATCCAAGGGACGCAGCCCCAGCGAGGCCAGGGGGCAGAGCCCCGGGAGGCGTGCAGGGGACGCAGACCCAGCGGGGCCAGGGGGCAGAGCCCCGGGAGGCGTGCAGGGGACGCAGACCCAGCGGGGCCAGGGGGCAGAGCCCCGGGAGGCGTGCAGGGGACGCAGACCTCACAGGGGCCCAGGGGCAGAGCCCCGGGCGGGGTGCAGGGGACGCAGACCCCGCCAGGATCCAGGGGACGCAGCCCCAGTGGGGGTCCAGGGGACGGAGCCCCGGGAGGGGTCGAGGGGCGGAGCCCCAGCGGGGTCAGGGGCGGAGCCCCGGAAGGGGCGCAGGGGACGCAGTCCCCGCCAGGGGCGCAGGGGACGGAGCCCCAGCAGGGTGCAGGGGCGGAGCCCCGGGAGGGGGCGAAGGGGCGGAGCCCCTGGGGAAGGGGCGGTGGGGGCGAGAAACCCTCGGCGCGCGCCCCCGCGGGCCCGCGCCCTACACGGCCGGCGGCGCAGCCGACCCGTACGGTGCCGCGTACGGATCCGGATCCCGCGGCCCGAACAGCGCCGTCAACCCCAGGTGCACCACCAGCGCGGCCACCGACCAGGCCAGCAACGCCCCCTTCGCCCCGAGCTTCAGCGGCGCGGAGAACGTCACTCCCTTGCCCACGGCCTTGGCATGCGCGATCACGTTCTGCGGGGGCCCCAGCCAGACCCCCACCCGCCACGCGAGCAGCGACCCGAGCAGCCCGCCCACGGCGAGCGCCACCACCAGCGGCACCCCGCCGCGCTTCCGCACCAGGAAGGCCACCAGCGCACTGACCACGCCGAACCCGAGCGCGAGCAGGGTGAACGTCCCGTCCACCCCGATGGCCTGCTCCCCCTCGGTGTCCTTCAGATAGACGACCCAGCTCTTGTCGACCACGTCCCCCACCAGCGGCACATGCGGCGCCAGCCAGGACCACAGCACCCCGAGCAGCACCCCGGCGAGCGCGACGGCCACCGTGATCACGGCGGCCTCCCGCACCTCGGTCTTCATCCCGGGCCCGTCCTCCCCGTACAGGGCGGTGGCCCCGTGCGGAGCGGGCCCGGCTCCCGGAGGGGCGGACACGGCTTGCCACGCGTCGTGCGAAGAGTGCGGGGACTGTTCATGCGGCGGCGGAGGCGGAGTCAACGGAGCGGTCACCTTCACATCCTGCCAGTCGTGTCCGTCGGCCGCGTCACCGGACGGCCGCCCGGCGGTAGGCCCAGGTCGCCATGGCCAGCGAGGCAACCCCGACGGCGGCGCACACACCCAGGTCACCGAGGACGAGCGCCCAGTCCGGATGCCCGCCGAAAGTCCGCGCGAACGCCTCGACCCCGTACGTGGACGGCAGCAGATCCCGGACGATCTGCACGGCCTCCGGCATCCGGTGGGCCGGCAGCACCCCCAGCAGCAGTGCCGCCGACATACCCAACTGCCCGAGCAGCGTGGCGAGTTCGGGCCGCGGTGCGAGCAGTCCGAGCGCGGCGCCGAGCCCGGAGAGCGCGGCCCCGGCGAGCGGGATCACCGCCACCAGCACCCACAGGTGGGCGAGCGGCAGCCCGAACAGCACGCACCCGAAGACGGCGGTCACCACGGTCCCCGGCACGGTGAAGGACGCATACGCCCCTGCCGCCCCCAGCACCACCGCGGCGGCCGGCACCGGCAGCGTCGCGTAGTGGTCGAGCCCGCCGCTGCCGCGCAGCTGACCGAAGTACTGGGCCAGCAGGTTCAGCCCGACGTAGGCGACCACCAGCACGGACGCGCCGGCGACCACGGACCGCGCGTCGGCGCCGCCGTCCACGACCCCGCGCATCATGACCATGATCCCGATCGACTGGAACGTCGCCACGAACAGCAGCGGAATCCGCGCGACCCGCCCCCGGGACAGCTGCGCCCGGTACACGGCGGCGAGCGACGGCCACAGCCGGGCCCGCGGCCCGAGGGCGGCCTCGTCCTCGAAGCCGCCGTCCGCCGCCCGGGCGCCGGGCAGAACCTCGACGGGTACGACACTCACGTCGCGCTGCTCCTCTTCGCTCCTGCCGCCGCGCCGTCCCCCGCGGACACGGCGCTTCTTGCGCTCCATACGGACACGACGATCCGCGCGCTCATGCCCTCACCAGCCCCTGGGTACTGCCACCGAGCGCCAGATAGACGTCCTCCAGGCTCGGCGTGGCGAGTGTGAAGTCGTCGAGGGCGGCGAAGGCGGCGCCCCCGGTGACGGTGGCGACGGCGGCGCGCGCCTCCTCGGGAGCCATCCGCAGCGACCAGCGGCGCCCGGACTCGACGGCGCGGGCGCGCAGCGCCGCGACCTCGGGCACCTCCAGCGGCGCATGCTCGCGCCACACGAGTTCGACGCGCACCTCGCCCGCGACCTGCTCCTTGAGTCCGGCCGGGGTGTCGCAGGCGATGACGCGGCCCCGGTCGAGGACGGCGACCCGGTCCAGGACGGTCTCCGCCTCGATGACGTTGTGGGTGACCAGCAGTACGGTCGTCCCGCGCTCGGCCCGCCGACGGTCCACGGCGGCCCACACGGCCCGCCGGGCGACGGGGTCCATGCCGGTGGTCGGCTCGTCGAGCACGAGCAGCGGCCGCTCCCCCACGAGCGCGGCGGCGAAGCAGGCGAGGCGGCGCTGGCCGCCGGAGAGCTTCTTGAGCGGGCGGGAGGCGATCGGAGTGAGCCCGAGCTCGTCGAGGGCGGCGTCCCTCTCCTGGCGCGCCTGACGCAGTTCGAGCCCGCGCAGCCGTCCGGTCGTCTCCGCGGCGAGGGCGACGGTCAGTTCGTCGAGGGCGGTGGACTCCTGACCGAGGTAGGCGAGGACCCGGGCGGCGCGCTCGGGACGGCGCACGATGTCGTGGCCGAGGATCTCGACGCTGCCGTGGTCGGGCCGCATCAGGCCGGTCAGTTGCCGTACGAGGGTGGACTTGCCGGCGCCGTTCGGCCCGAGCAGCCCGAAGATCTCCCCGCGCCGGATGTCCAGGTGGACGTCATCGGTGGCCCGCACCTCGGGCGTCCCGGGCGCGCCCCGCCGGCCCCGTACCGCCGGATAGGTCTTGGTCAGCCCGCGCACGGCGCACACGACATCGCGGTCCTGCGGTGTTGCCTGTGCGGTGCGCGTACTCACAAAGAACGAGGGTACGGGGTGCCGCGCGGTACCGAACCACCCGGCCCCGTCGGCTTACTCCCCCGCGGGCGCGTGCTCGGTCGCCGTGCGCTGATCGATCTCCCGCCAGAACCCCGCCCGGATCGCATACCGGTCGTGCTCGTCGATCTGGTCGTCCTTGTGCGCGAGCAGCCCGAACCGGGCCGCGTAGCGCAGCAGTTCACCGTCGATGCGGTGCGGCACCCGCGGATACATGGTCGACAGCTTCTGCAGATGCGCCTGGTCGGCGAGCCGTTCGATCCACCGCCGCGCGAACACCTGCCCCACCTCGTAGGGATCGCCACCGACGGTGGTGATGTCCTCCTCCCGGTCGGCCCACCGCTGCTCCGCGGTCGTCAGCTGCGCCAGCGTCGGCAGCGAGGCGGCCTCCGCCGACTCGGCGGCGACGGGCCGATCCACCCAGCCCTTGTCGGACGACCACCGCAGCGTCGCCCCGGCGGGCTGCTGCACGGCCTGTGTCCCGGGCGCCCGCAGCGCCGCGAGGTCCTTCGGCGTGGGTACGCCCTTGGAGGCCGGTCCCCGCTCCTGGGTGCCGTTCTGCGTCGCGGCGGCCGAGACGTGCTCCGGTTCCGCGGCGGGCCGGTCCGTCGCGGCCGTGAGCGCCGATTCGGGCAGCGGCGCCGACAGGATCGCGGCGATCTCCGGCCGCGGCGCCGGCGGGGGCGCACACACACCGCCCAGCTCCTTGGCCCGTACGGCCTTGGTGATCCACGCCCGGTCGAGCACCCGCCGCTCGTCGGCCTCGGCCACCAGGTCCTCGGACTGGTTGTAGTCGCCGTCCGCGGCCTGCACGGCCCACAGGTGTACGGCGACCCCGTGCTCCTTCGCGGCCATCATGCCCGGCAGCAGGTCCCCGTCGCCGGTGACGAGCACGACGTCCGAGCAGGCGCGGTTGCGGGCCAGCTCGGTCAGTTCGGCGTGCATCGCCGCGTCGACGCCCTTCTGCGCCCATCGCCCGTCACTGCGGGTCAGCGCGCCGAGGCGCACGGTCACCCGGGGCATCACACGCAGCCTGCGGTGCTCGGGCTGCGGGACGCGGTCGGGGGCGCCGTCGAACCAGTAGATGCGCAGCAGCGGCCGTTCCGTATCCGACTCGGCGCGTTCGCGCAGCCCCTGGATGAGGGCGGCGTGGTCGACGGTGATCCGGGACCTGGAGGGCTCCCCGGCGAGCAGGCTGGCGGCAGCCCCGAGCAGATACCCGGCGTCCACCAGGACGATGCAGCGGTCCACGCGATCCACCCTCTTTCCGGGAGGTTTGCTTCGGGCTTGCTTCGAGTCTGCCCGACCGCAGGGAGGTTAACGGCCCGAACTCGATCTTCGGCGTGGCGGATCGCAGTATTGCCCCCTACTGCCGTTATCACACACGGTAATTACCCGATATGCGTTCTTTGTCAGCCTATGTGAATCTGGTTCCGGCCCTGGCCCCTAGATCCCCCACAGGAGGCAGATCACCATGGCCAAGAACAAGAACCGCAAGCAGTCCGGCCCGCAGAACCGCTCCTCGCAGACCGAGCAGGCTCAGGAGCACGCGCAGAGGCCCACGGCGGAGGCGCACCAGTCTGCGACGACGCAGGCCCAGGGCAGCCCCACGGATGTTTCCCGTAAGAAGCAGAAGAGCTTCGGCCACAACTGAGGCCCGCACCAAGGCTCCTGAAGCCGGACGCGGCGGTTGAAGCCAAGGTATGCACAGAGGGGCGCACCCCGTCAGGGGTGCGCCCCTCGCATACGTTGCCGCTCCGAGTGATCAGCCCGCCAGGCAGGACGGGCCGAGCAGGACCTTCAGATCGCCGTAGAGCGCGGGATCCGGCTTGACCCGGTGCCGGTCCAGTCGCAGGACGGTCGTCTTGCGCGGCCCCTGGAGCTTGATCCGCACCTCGCTGTCGCCCTTGTGCTGGCTGAGGATCTCGCCGAGGCGGCTCACCATCGGCGGGGTGACCTTCACCGCCGGGATGGTGAGCACCACGGGCGCGTTGGTGCCCGCGGCCGACAGGTCCGGGACCATCAGTTCCATCGCGACCAGCCGCGGCACGTCCTCGCGCTTGTCGAGGCGGCCCTTGACGAACACCACGGCGTCCTCGACGAGTTGGGTCGACACCAGCTGGTAGGTCGCCGGGAAGAACATGCACTCGATCGAGCCCGCCAGGTCCTCGACCGTGGCGATGGCCCAGGCGTTGCCCTGCTTGGTCATCTTGCGCTGCAGGCCCGAGATGATGCCGCCGATGGTGACGACCGCACCGTCCGCGTGCTCACCTCCGGTGAGCTGGGCGATGCCCGCGTCGGCCTTGTCGGACAGCACGTGCTCCAGGCCGAAGAGCGGGTGGTCGGACACGTACAGACCGAGCATCTCCCGCTCCTGGGCGAGCAGATACGTCTTGTCCCACTCGTCATCGGTGAAGGTGACGTCGAGTCCGAAGCCGGGCTCGTTGTTCTCCTCCTCGCCCATGCCGCCGAAGAGGTCGAACTGGCCCTCGGCCTCCTTGCGTTTGACCGCGACCACGTTGTCGATCATCGGCTCGTACTGGGCGGTGAGCCCCTTGCGGGTGTGCCCCATCGAGTCGAAGGCACCCGCCTTGATGAGCGATTCCGTGGTGCGCTTGTTGCAGACCACCGCCTCGACCTTGTCGAGGTAGTCCGGGAAGGACGTGTACTTCCCCTTGGCCTTACGGGTCTTGATGACCGACTCGACCACGTTCGTACCGACGTTCCGCACCGCGGAGAGGCCGAAGAGGATCACGTCGTCGCCCTGGGCGGCGAAGTTCGACTCGGACTCGTTGACGTTCGGCGGGAGCACCTTGATGCCCATGCGGCGGCACTCGTTGAGGTAGACGGCCGACTTGTCCTTGTCGTCCTTGACGGAGGTCAGAAGCGCGGCCATGTACTCGGCGGGGTGGTTCGCCTTCAGGTAGGCCGTCCAGTAGGAGACCAGTCCGTACGCCGCCGAGTGCGCCTTGTTGAAGGCGTAGCCGGCGAACGGGACCAGCACGTCCCAGAGGGCCTGGATGGCTTCGTCGCTGAAGCCGTTCTTCTGGGCACCGGCCTGGAAGATGGTGAAGTTCTTCGCCAGTTCGTCGGGCTTCTTCTTACCCATCACCCGGCGGAGGATGTCGGCCTCGCCGAGCGAGTAGCCCGCGATGATCTGGGCCGCCTTCTGCACCTGCTCCTGGTAGACGATCAGGCCGTAGGTGACGTCCAGGACCTCCTTGAGCGGCTCCTCCAGCTCGGGGTGGATCGGCGTGATCTCCTGTTGCCCGTTCTTGCGGAGGGCGTAGTTCGTGTGGGAGTTCATGCCCATCGGGCCCGGGCGGTACAGGGCCGACACGGCGGAGATGTCTTCGAAGTTGTCCGGCTTCATCAGGCGCAGCAGGGAGCGCATGGGGCCGCCGTCGAACTGGAAGACGCCGAGGGTGTCGCCGCGCTGGAGCAGTTCGAAGGTCTTCGGGTCGTCCAGCGGGAGGGCGAGGAGATCGATGTCGATCCCCTTGTTGGACTTCACCATCTTGACGGCGTCGTCCATGATCGTCAGGTTGCGCAGGCCGAGGAAGTCCATCTTCAGCAGGCCGAGCGACTCACAACTCGGGTAGTCCCACTGGGTGATGGTCACGCCGTCGGTATGCCTGACCCACACAGGAACGTGCTCGGTAATGGTCTCGCTGGACATGATCACACCGGCGGCGTGCACACCCATCTGACGGACCAGGCCCTCGACGCCCTTGGCGGTGTCGATGACCTTCTTCACGTCCGGCTCGTTCTCGTACATCCCGCGGACCTCGCCCGCCTCCGAGTAGCGCGGGTGGCTGGGGTCGGTGATGCCGGACAGCGGGATGCCCTTGCCGAGGACGTCGGCGGGCATGGCCTTGGTGATGCGGTCGCCCATCGCGTACGGATAGCCCAGCACGCGCGCGGAGTCCTTGATCGCGTTCTTGGCCTTGATGGTGCCGTAGGTGCCGATCATGGCAACCTTGTCGGCGCCGTATTTCTCGGTCACGTACCTGATGACCTCGACGCGCCTGCGCTCGTCGAAGTCGATGTCGACATCGGGCATCGAGATGCGCTCGGGGTTCAGGAACCGCTCGAAGATCAGGCCGTGCGGAATCGGGTCGAGGTCGGTGATGCCCATCGCGTAGGCGACGATCGAGCCGGCCGCGGAGCCTCGGCCGGGGCCGACCGCGATGCCGTTGTTCTTGGCCCACATGATGAAGTCGGCGACCACGAGGAAGTAGCCGGGGAAGCCCATGGAGATGATGACGTCCATCTCGTAGTCGGCCTGCTTCTGGCGGTCCTCGGGGATGCCGCCCGGGAAGCGGCGCTCCATGCCGCGGCGGACCTCCTCCTTGAACCAGGTGACCTCGGTGTAGCCCTCGGGGATGTCGAACTTGGGCATGAGGTCGCGCTTCTCGAACATGCCCGTGGTGTCGATCTGCTCGGCGACCAGGATCGTGTTGCGGCAGCCCTCCTGCCAGGCGTCCGAGGAGTCGATGGCGTACATCTCGTCCGTGGACTTCAGGTAGTAGCCGGTGCCGTCGAACTTGAAGCGGTCCGGGTCGGAGAGGTTCTTGCCGGTCTGGATGCACAGAAGCGCGTCGTGGGCACCCGCCTCATGGGCGTACGTGTAGTGCGAGTCGTTCGTGACCAGCGGCGGGATGCCGAGCTTCTTGCCGATCTCCAACAGACCGTCGCGGACCCGGCGCTCGATCTCGATGCCGTGGTCCATCAGTTCCAGGAAGTAGCGGTCCTTACCGAAGATGTCCTGGTAGTCGGCGGCCGCCTTGAGAGCCTCGTCGTACTGGCCGAGGCGCAGCCGGGTCTGGAGCTCACCCGAGGGGCAGCCGGTGGAGGCGATGAGCCCCTCGGACCACTGGGAGATGGTCTCCTTGTCCATGCGGGGCCACTTCTGCAGCCAGCCCTCGGCGTACGCGTCCGAGGAGAGGCGGAAGAGGTTGTGCAGGCCCGTCGCGTTCGCCGCCCAGATCGTCTTGTGGGTGTAACCACCGGAACCGGAGACGTCGTCCTTCTTCTGGTGCGGCTGGCCCCACTGGATCTTGCGCTTGTTGCGCCGGGACTCGGGCGCGACATACGCCTCGATGCCGATGATCGGGGTGACTCCGGCCTTCTTCGCGGAGTGGAAGAAGTCGTACGCCCCATGGAGGTTGCCGTGGTCGGACATGGCGATGTGCGTCATGCCCATCTCGTTGCACGCGTTGAACATGTCCTTCAGCCGCGCGGCACCGTCCAGCAGCGAGTACTGGGTGTGGACGTGCAGGTGCGTGAACGGCGGCTTTGACACGGCTGGAGCCTCCAGGGGAAACGGTGTTCGACGGGGGTCCGACAGGCTGCGGACAGTCTGGGGGACAGCGTCGAAGTCTATGCCTCGGCACTGACACTCGGCGGGCTTCCCCGCGTACCTTCGTCCGGCGACACGCGGATCCGTGTACTCGTACCTTCGTGCGAGATCCCGGGCACTCCCGCGTACCGTCGTCCGTTGGAACGGGTCGGAGCCATCCGGCCCCGGCGGACGCCACACCTGTCCCACATGTCACGCACCACCTGCACCTGGAGGCACCCAGCGATGTCGGTTCCGCAGCTCAGCGCCGAGCAACGCGGCGAGGAGATCCTCACCGTCTTCGACACCGCCTTCGGCGAGTTGCTCGCCGCCGACCCGGCCGCGTTCCGCGTGAAGTTCCGCAAGATGGCGGCCTCCGCCTTCGCGTTCTACCGGGGCACGGCGTGCCTCTTCTACCACGACCTGGACGCAGAGAAGCGGGGCGGCCCGTACCTGGACGACCGCACGTCGCGCGTGTGGATCCACGGCGACCTGCACGCCGAGAACTTCGGCACGTACATGGACTCCACGGGCCGGCTGATCTTCAACGTGAACGACTTCGACGAGGCGTACGTCGGCCCCTTCACCTGGGACCTGAAGCGCTTCGCCGCCTCCATGGCGCTGGTCGGGTATGCGAAGGCGCTCAGTGACGAGCAGATCACCGAGCTTGTCCGGGTCTACGGGGCGGCCTACCGCGAGCGCATCCACGCCCTGGCGACCGGCGCCAAGAGCGACGAGGTGCCGCCCTTCACCCTGGACACCGCTCAGGGCCCGCTGCTGGACGCGCTGCGCGACGCCCGTTCGCTGACCCGCTTCGGACTGCTGGACTCGATGACCGAGATCCGGGACTTCGAGCGCCGCTTCGCGCCGGGCGGCGGCTCCATCGAGCTGGACGCGGCGACCCGCTACAAGGTGCTCGCGGCCTTCGACGGCTATCTGGAGACGCTGCCGGAGTCGTCCCTGGCCCGCCCGGACTCCTACCGGGTGAAGGACGTCGTAGGCCGCCGCGGCATCGGCATCGGCTCGGCGGGGCTGCCGTCGTACAACATCCTTCTCGAGGGCAACAGCGACGCCCTGGAGAACGACGTGGTGATCTACATCAAGCAGGCCCAGACCCCGGCCGTCTCGCGGCACATCACGGACCCGGCGATCCGCGCGTACTTCCAGCACGAGGGCCACCGCACGGTGATCTCCCAGCGCGCCCTGCAGGCCCATGCCGACCCGTGGCTGGGCTGGACCGAGCTGGACGGCGCGGGACAGCTGGTCGCAGAGGTGTCGCCGTACGCCGTGGACCTGGACTGGAGCGACATCGACGACCCGGAGGAGATCGCGGCGGTCGTCGCCGACCTGGGCCGCGCCACGGCCGCGATGCACGCGGCGGCGGACGACCAGTCCGGCGAGTCCCTGGTGCCCTTCTCCACGGAGCGGGCCATCGACGCGGCGATCGCGGCCGACGAGGAAGGCTTCACGGCCCTGCTGGTGGACTTCGCGCACGAGTACGGGGCACGCGCGCGTGCCGACCACCAGATCTTCGTGGACCTCTTCCGCAACGGCCGGATCCCCGGCCTGTAGGCCGCTTCGATCGCTCCCCCACAACGCTCCCGTAACTCATGGCAACCCTTTAAGGGGCCCTTACGGGAGCGCGTGGGACACTCTCTGCACTATGGACATATCCGGGACCCAGCTCAGAGCCGTACGCGCGGCGCTGTTCACGGCAGTCGTCGTGACGCTCAGCTCCGCGTCGCACGTGCTGCTGTCCGAGGTCCCGCTGCCGATGGGGACGGTGGCCGCGATTGCCGCCACCGTCTTCGTCGTCGCATACGCGCTGGCGAGCCGTGAGCGCGGGTTCGCGAAGATCGCCGCCCTGCTGGTCCCGCTGGAGCTGACCGCGGACACGGTGTTCACCACGGGCCAGCACGCCTGCTATGGCCCGGCGGGCGGCCCGGTCACCGGCCCGCTGCGTTCGGTCGGTCTTGACGTCCTGTGCCGCGGCGGCAGCGTGGGCACCCCGCTCACCCGGGTCACGGGCACCGGCACCGACCGGGTCGCGGCGCTGCTCGCGCACTCCGACCCGGCCACCGCCTGGCTGCTGCTCGCCGCGCATGTGAGCGTGGGGCTCCTCGCCGCCGCCTGGCTGCGCCGCGGCGAGCGGGCGCTGGGCCAGCTGCTGCGCGCGGTGGCGGCGACCACGTTCCGGCCGTTGCTGATCGCGGTCGCCGCGGGGACGGTACGGCTCGCCCCGGTCTGCCGGGCACCGCGCTTCGTCCACCGCGTCACCACCGCCCGTACCCACCTGTTCGTGCACTCCCTGGGACGGCGGGGTCCGCCGTGCTCGGTCGCCTTGGTCTAGAGGCACCGGAGGCACCTGGTCAATCCAGGGGCACCTGGTTCCTCCAGAACCACCCGAGCACCGGAAACCCCCCTATTACGTATCCCGTATTACGTATCCCGCGCACAGCGTGTGTGCGCGTCCCCATGGAGATCACCCACATGAGCAAGCGGAACAGCCAGACGGCAAAAACGGCGGCCCGTGAGCGGCTGCGTCAGGAACGCGAGCGGCAGGCCAAGCGCGACAAGGCGAAGCGGCAGATCATCGTCGCCTGCTCGGTCGTCGGCGTCCTCGCGATCGCCGGCGGCATAGGCTACGCCGTCGTACAGGGCAACAAGCCCAGTCACTGGGAGGCCGTGAAGAGCGACAAGGTCGTCGCCCCGGCCAACACCACAGGCACGAACGGCACCACCGTCGTCATCGGCAAGGACACCGCCAAGAAGACCCTCAAGGTCTACGAGGACCCGCGTTGCCCGGTCTGCGCCGCGTTCGAGCAGGCCGTCGGCTCGACGGTGAAGAAGGACATCGACGACGGCAAGTTCAAGTTCCAGTACGTCGGTGCCACGTTCATCGACAACAAGGACAACGGGCAGGGCTCCAAGAACGCACTGAGCGCCCTCGGCGCCGCGCTGAACGTCAGCCCCGAGGCGTTCCTGGAGTACAAGACCGCGCTGTACTCGACGAAGTGGCACCCGGACGAGACGACCGACAAGTTCAAGGACGACAGCTACCTCATCAAGGTGGCCGACACCGTCCCCGCGCTGAAGGACAACACCAAGTTCCAGGACGCGGTCAAGAAGGGCACCTACGACGCCTGGGCGATGGCCATGTCGAAGACCTTCGACGACAACAAGGAAGGTGTGACCGGAACCCCGGGCTTCGTCATGGACGGCAAGAAGCTCAGCGCCGACAGCCAGGGCAACCCGCCCCTGACGGTGGCCGACTTCAACAAGATGGTGGACGCGGCCATCAAGGGCTGACGCCAACTGGGAAACCGGCCTCCATATGAAGAGCGGGCGAACTCTCGGAGTTCGCCCGCTCTCGCACGTACCGATCAGTAACCTGATCGGTCGTGACCAGTCGATACAGAGCATCCAAGGCCTCCGAGCGCCTCAACTCCCTCTCGCCCCGCCGCCGTACGGTCGTCAAGGCCGCGGCGGCGACCGCTGTTCTGGCCGGCCCGCTCGCCGCCGCCCTCCCGGCCCGCGCCGCCACGGACAGCCCCGCCTTCCTGCACGGAGTGGCCTCCGGCGACCCGCTGCCCGAAGGCATCCTGCTGTGGACCCGGGTGACCCCCACCGCCGAGGCGACACCCGGCTCCGGGCTCGGCCCGGACACCGAGGTGAGCTGGGTCGTCGCCAAGGACAAGGCGCTCACCAACGTCGTCGCCAAGGGTTCGGTCACCGCGACCGCCGCCTCGGACCACACCGTCAAGGCGGACGTACGAGGCCTGGCCCCGGCCACGGACTACTGGTTCCGCTTCTCCGCGGGCGGTACCGACTCCCCCGTCGCCCGTACCCGCACGGCCCCGGCCGCCGACGCCGCCGTGTCCGGACTGCGCTTCGGCGTGGTCACCTGCGCCAACTGGGAGGCCGGCTACTTCTCGGCGTACCGCCACCTGGCCGCCCGTAATGACCTCGACGCCTGGCTCCACCTGGGCGACTACATCTACGAGTACAAGAGCGGCGAGTACGCGGCCCGCGGCACGGTCGTCCGCCCGCACTCACCGGCGAACGAGATCATCACACTCGCCGACTACCGCACCCGGCACGCCCGTTACAAGACCGACCCCGACCTCCAGGCCCTGCACCACAAGGCGCCGGTCATAGCGATCTGGGACGACCACGAGTTCGCCGACAACGCCTGGTCGGGCGGCGCGGTCAACCACACCGAGGGCGCCGAGGGCACCTGGACGGACCGCAAGGCGGCCGCGAAGCAGGCGTACTTCGAGTGGATGCCGGTCCGGCCGGCGATCGAGGGCACCACCTACCGTCGGCTGCGCTTCGGCAAACTCGCCGACCTCTCCCTGCTCGACCTGCGCTCCTTCCGCTCGCAGCAGGTGACCTCGGGCAGCGGCTCGGTCGACGACCCGAACCGTACGATCACGGGCCGCGCCCAGCTCGACTGGCTGAAGGCGGGCCTGAAGGCGTCCGACACCACCTGGCGGCTGGTCGGCAACTCGGTGATGATCGCCCCCTTCGTCATCGGCTCGCTCACCGCCGACCTGCTCAAGCCGCTGGCCAAGATGCTCGGGCTGCCGCAGGAAGGTATCGCCGTCAACACCGACCAGTGGGACGGCTACACGGACGACCGCCGGGAACTCCTGGCCCACCTGCGCTCGAACGCCATCGGCAACACCGTCTTCCTGACCGGCGACATCCATATGTCGTGGGCGAACGACGTGCCGGTGGACGCCGGCACGTACCCGCTGTCGCCGTCGGCCGCCACCGAGTTCGTCATCACCTCGGTGACCTCCGACAACCTCGACGACATCGTCAAGGTCCCCGAGGGCACCGTCTCGGCGGTGGCCTCGCCGATCATCCGCGCGGCCAACCGGCACGTCCACTGGGTGGACACGGACCGCCACGGCTACGGCGTGCTGGACATCACCGCACAGCGCGCGCAGATGGACTACTACGTGCTGTCCGACCGCACGGACGCCAACGCCACGTCGTCCTGGGAGCGTTCGTACCGCACCCTGAGCGGCACGCAGAAGGTCGAGCGGACCTACGACCCGGTGTAGCCGCGCCCTACAGGCTGTCGAGGAAGCCGAGCGCCACCCGCCAGGTGGCCTCGGCCGCCTCCTCGTCGTAGTCCGGCAGCTCGGGGTCGGTGTAGATGTGCCCGGCGCCCGCGTACCGGTAGATCTCCACGTCCGCGCCCGCTCTGCGCATCTGCAGGTACCACGAGCTCAGCCAGTCGTCCGTCTCGAACAGGTCGGGCTCGGCGACATGGAGCTGGACCGGCAGATCGTCCACCGAGGCGCTCGCCGCGATGTCCGACGTGCCGTGCAGCAGCAGGAGTCCACGCGCGTTCCTGTCGCCGAGCGCAAGGGTCTGCGCGATGGAGGCGCCCAGCGAGAATCCGGCGTACACGAGCCCTCTCCCCGAGTACGGAGCGGCGGCCAGGACGGCACGCTTGAGCAGCTCTTCCTTCCCGATCCCGTCCTTGAAGGTCATGCCCTCCTCGACCGTCTCGAAGGTCCGGCCGTCGAACAGGTCAGGAGTCCACACCTCGTGTCCGGCGGCGCGCAGCCGATCGGCGGCGGCGCGGACGGCGGGCCGCAGTCCGTAGGTGGAGTGGAAGAGCATGATGTTCATGAGCCCATGGTGCCAGCCGGGACCGACAACGCCGACGCAGCACGTCTCGGGGCGGATCGGGGCCGCACATGTTCATGATGGGCTCAGCCGGTTACGTTCGAAGGCATGGAGAACGTACTGCGCCCGGTGATCGTCGTCGGTGGCTCGGTCGTGCTCACACTGCTCATCGGGTGGGCCACGGACCTCCTGCTGCGCAAGGCGAACGGCCGGCATCCCGAGACGCCGCTGTGGGGCCTGCTCCGTCGCGGCCGTATCCCCTACCAGCTCGTCCTGTGCGCGGCCCTGCTGAGAGGCTCCTACGACCAGGCGAAACTCCTCCAGGAACACCGGGTCGGCGTCGGACGGATGCTGACGCTGGTGCTGATCGGTTCCGCCGCCTGGCTGGTGATCCGCATCGCGGCCGCGGTCGTCGAGACGTCGTACACCCGTTACGCCCGCGCCCACCGCGATCCGGCCCGGGTCCGGCGTGTGCGCACCCAGGTGTCGCTGATCATGCGGGTGGTGTCGGCGGTCGTCGGTGTGGTGGCGGTGGCCGCCATGCTGCTGACGTTCCCGGCGATGCGGGCGGCCGGCGCCTCGCTGCTTGCGTCGGCCGGCATCCTCGGCATCGTCGCCGGTGTCGCCGCGCAGTCCACGCTCGCGAACCTCTTCGCCGGGCTGCAGATCGCGTTCGGCGACATGGTGCGGCTCGGCGACACGGTCGTGGTGGACGGCGAGTGGGGCATCGTCGACGAGATCACGCTGACGTTCCTGACGGTACGGACATGGGACGAGCGCCGGATCACCATGCCGGTGTCGTACTTCACCTCGAAGCCGTTCGAGAACTGGTCGCGCGGCAGCGCCCAGATGACCGGCATCGTCTACTTCCATGTCGACCACTCCGCGCCCGTCGCGGCGATGCGCACGAGGCTCCGCGACATCCTGCGCGAGTGCCCGGCGTGGGACGGCCGCGACTACGGGCTCGTGGTCACCGACTCGACGCCCAACACCATGCAGGTGCGGGCGCTGGTGACCGCGAAGGACGCGGACGACATCTGGACGGTCAGGGTCACGGTCCGCGAGCAGATGATTCGCTGGCTGACCGAGGAGCACCCGTACGCGCTGCCCCGGGTCAACACGGCGGAAGCCGTGCCGCCGCCGCGCCGGAACGGCCGTGGGACGCCGGACGGACAGGGCCGCAGGGCGCACGAGCCGCCGCTGACGGACCGGGGGTGAGAGAGCCCCGGATTCAGTGCCCGCGCTCGGCCCCGCCGTTGACCTGGATGATCTGCGAGGTGATGTGCCCGGCGCCCGGGGAGGCGAGCCAATGCAGTGTCGCGGCGACGTCCCCCGGCGTACCGGCACGCCCGGTCGAGGTCTCGGCGATGAGCCGCTCGCGCCGCGCGTCATCCATCGCGTCGCCGAAGAACCCGGTGTCCTCGACATACCCGGGCGCGACCACGTTCACGGTGATACCGCGTGGCCCCAGCTGCCGCGCCAGATCGTGGGCGTACGGATGCAATGCGGCCTTGGCCGCCGCGTACGCCCCGCTCCCCGATCCCCGGAAGGCAGCGATGGAACCGATGAACAGCACCCGCCCGCCGGGCTCCGCGAGCCGGTCCTTCAGGGCCTCCGTGAGCAGTGCCGCGGTCAGGGTGTTGAGCCCGAAGTTGAGGGTCCAGCTGTGCAGGACGACATCGAGGGGCTCCTCGCTGTCCACCTTCGGTTCCAGGTGCCCGGCGCCTCCGGCGCTGTGGATCAGTACGTCCACGGTGCCGAACTCGGCGGCCACGAACCGCTCCACCCCTCGTACGCTGCGGGGCTTGCTGAGGTCTGCCGCGTAGGTGAGCGCACCGGGCACCCCGGCCTGCTCCAGCACCTCGGCGCGCCGCCCGAGCAGCAGCACCTGATCCCCGTCCGCGGCGAAGGCCTGCGCCGTCGCCAGCCCGATCCCCGTACCGCCACCACTGATCACCACGTTGCGCGCCATGATCCGATCGTACAAATGCGGTCCCCCACAGGGGTGTCAGCGCAGGCTGCGCACGTCCAGATGGCGCAGCACCCGATCGACGATCCCGGGTCCGCGCCTGGTTCGCTGCGCGCCGCCAGGACCTCGCGCCGTGCCGCGCTCAGCATCTCCCCTGGATGCTGCGCAGCCGCCTGAGGCGAGCGAGACGGTGCTCGTGCGCCTCGCGCCGCTCCTCGTCCCCCGGGTCCGGGCTGATGCGCGCGCCGATCACAAGCACTCTTCCCGTCGGCCCGTCAGGCACCCTGGGCACCCCTCGGTCACAGGGGGCACCCCTCGGTCACAGGGGGCACCCCTCGGTCACAGAGGGCGGCGCATCGCCCGATGCGGGATGCCCGCATCGGGGAACTCCGGCCCGTACGCCTCGTACCCCAGCCGTTCGTAGAACCCCAGCGCATGCATCTGCGCGTGCAGATCCACCGCCGCAAGCCCACGCGCACGTGCCGCGTCCTCGATCGCCCGCACCAGGGCCGCCCCGACGCCCAGCCCGCGCGCCTCCCGCGTCACCGCCAGCCGCCCCAGGGAGCCCACCGACGGGTCGCCGCCGGTCTTCGCCGCGGCTGCCTCGCCGTACAGCAGCCGGCCCGTTCCCAGGGGCACGCCGTCCTCGCGCACGGCCAGTACGTGCACGGCGCCGGCGTCGTACGCGTCGTACTCGATGTCCTCGGGCACGCCCTGCTCGCCGACGAAGACCTCCTTGCGGACCGCGAAGCACGCCTCGCGGTCGGCGGGGTCCTCGGCCACGCGCACCCCGTACGCGGCACTCATGCCCAGCTCTCCTCGCGCACCTTGTCCAGCGCCTTCTGCAGGTCGGCGGGGTAGTCGCTCTCGAACTCCACCCACTGTCCGTCCCCGGGGTGCTCGAAGCCGAGCCGTACGGCGTGCAGCCACTGGCGGGTCAGGCCGAGCCGCTTGGCGATGGTCGGGTCGGCTCCGTACGTCAGATCGCCGACGCACGGGTGACGGTGGGCGGCCATGTGCACACGGATCTGGTGGGTACGCCCGGTCTCCAGCTTGACGTCGAGCAGGGACGCCGAGCGGAACGCCTCGATCAGGTCGTAGTGCGTGACGGAGGGCTTGCCGTCGGCCGTGACCGCCCACTTGTAGTCATGGGTGGGGTGGCGGCCGATGGGCGCGTCGATGGTGCCGCTGGTCGGGTCGGGGTGGCCCTGGACGAGCGTGTGGTAGCGCTTGTCGACCGTGCGCTCCTTGAACTGGCGCTTGAGCGACGTGTACGCGTACTCCGACTTGGCCACGACCATCAGGCCGGACGTGCCCACGTCGAGGCGGTGCACGATGCCCTGGCGCTCGGAGGCGCCGGAAGTCGAGATCCGGTAGCCGGCGGCGGCGAGACCGCCGATGACGGTGGGGCCCGACCAGCCGGGCGACGGGTGCGCGGCCACGCCGATCGGTTTGACGATCACGACCACGTCCTCGTCGTCGTGCACGATGTCCATGCCCTCGACCGGCTCGGCGACCACCTGCACCGGAGCGGGCGCCTGCGGCATCTCGACCTCGAGCCAGGCGCCGCCGCGCACCCGCTCGGACTTGCCGACCACCGTGCCGTCGACCTGGACCTTGCCCGCGGCGGCCAGCTCCGCCGCCTTCGTACGGGAGAAGCCGAACATGCGGGAGATGGCGGCGTCGACGCGCTCGCCCTCCAGGCCGTCGGGCACGGGCAGGGTACGGATCTCGGGAAGGGTGTTCACCCATCGAGTATGCCGGACGGGTGAGACAGCCCCGTACGAGCCTCCCGGCGCTCAGTCCTTGTGGACCGTTCCGTCCGGGTCCAGGCCGCGGAAGGACAGCAGCACGATCAGGATGCCGCCGCAGACGATCGCCGAGTCGGCCAGGTTGAAGACGGCGAAGCCCTTGGGCGCGATGAAGTCGACGACCGCGCCCTCGAAGACGCCCGGCGAGCGGAAGATCCGGTCGGTGAGGTTGCCCAGCGCACCGCCGAGCAGCAGGCCGAGCGCAATCGCCCAGGGCAGGCTGTAGAGCTTGCGGGCCAGCCGGGCGATCACCACGATCACGGCGGCTGCGATCACCGTGAAGATCACGGTGAAGGCCTCGCCGAAGCCGAAGGCCGCGCCAGGGTTGCGGATCGCGTTGAACTGCAGCCAGTCCCCGATGATCCGGATCGGCGGGTGGTGCTCCAGTTTCGCGACCACCATCAGCTTGCTGACCAGGTCGAGGGCGTAGGCGAAGGCGGCGACCCCGAACAGGACCACGATGCGGCGCCCGCCCCGGGGACGCTCGGCCGCGCCCGAGGAGGCCTGCTCCTCGGACTGCTCGGGCCCGGCCCCCGCCGCGTCTGGGATATCCGGCGTACCGATGATGCGCTCCGCCTCTGCCACGTGAGTCCCTCAACCTAGGTGCCTGACTGAGGACGAGACTACGACACGACCCCGTCGGACCACGTGTTCAGGAGGGGATCATTACCGGCGTTCCTGCTTCTGCTTGCACTCGACGCACAGCGTGGCGCGGGGGAAGGCTTGCATACGGGCCTTGCCGATGGGGTTGCCGCAGTTCTCGCAGAGGCCGTAGGTGCCGGTGTCGAGGCGCTCCAGGGCGCGCTCGGTCTGTACGAGCATCTCGCGCGCGTTGGCGGCGAGCGCCATCTCGTGCTCGCGCGTGATGTTCTTGGTGCCGGTGTCCGCCTGATCGTCGCCGGCGCCGTCCCCGGAGTCTCGCATCAGGCCGACGATCGCCTGCTCGGAGGCGTCGATCTCACCGCGCAGCCGCATCGCGTCGGCCTGCAGTTCCGCGCGTGCCTCGGCCACCTCTTCGGGGGTCCACGGGTCCTCGCCGGGGCGCACGGCCAGTTCGCCGGGTTCCGCCGCGGCGATCCGTGCCTTGGGAACCGCGGTGGAGTCCGTCGCCGCCGTGGCCGTGCCAGGAGTCTTCTTCGCAACCACCGTCGTGGCTCCCGTCTGCTTCGCGGCCTCGACCCCGCCCGCCTTCTTGGCCGTGCTCTTCTTGGCCGCACTCTTTATGGGGGTGCTTTTCGTGGTGCCGCCCTTCTCGGCGGCGTTTTTCCCGGCAGCGGCCTTGGCAGGGGCCGTCTTCTTGGCTGTTGCCTTCTTGGCTGCCTTCTTGACTGCTGCCTTCTTGGCTGCTGCCTTCTTGGCGACGGGCTTCTTCGCCGCCGCGGTCTTCTCGGTGGTCTTGGTGGCGGGCTTGTTCGCCGCCTTCTTCACGACGGTGCTGGTCACCGCTGCCTCCTTGGCGACAGGCTTCTTCGCCGCCGCCTTCTTTGCACCGGTGCTGGTCACCGCTGCCTTCTTGCCGGTCGGAGCCTTCTTCGCCGCCGGTCGTCCGGGACCGCCTTCCTCCTGGGCCGCCTTCTTCGAGGGGACCGCCTTCCCGGCCGCCCTCTTCGAGGAGGCCGCCTTGGACGCCGCCGCCTTCTTGGCGACGGACTGCTTGGCGCCCGCCCTCTTCGAAGGGGTCGCTCTCCCGGCCGCCGCCTTCACGGCGGCCGTCGTCTCTCCAGCCCCCTTCGCCGGGGCAGCCTTCTTGGCGACCGCCCGCCCAGTGGCCACGTTCTTGTCAGCCGCCTTGCCAGAAGCAGCACCCTTCGTGGTCACCCCGACGGAGGCAGCCTTCTTGGCGACCGCCTTCGCTGGAGCGGTCTTCTTGGCGACCGCCTTCGCTGGAGCCGTGTTCTTGGCAGCAGCCTTCGCAGGGACTGTCTTCTTGCCGGTCGCCTTCACGGGGGATGTCTTCTTGGCAGTCGCCTTCACGGGGGCCGTCCTGGCGGCCGCCTTCGCAACAGCACTCTGCTTGGCGGCTGCCTTGTTCGCGAGCGCTGTGTCAGAGGCTGTCTTCTCGGTGGCCCCCGTTTTGCGGGCGCCTTCCGCGCGGTCCGCCTCCTTGGACACCGATTTCTTACCGGTGGCCCTCGGGGCAGCGGCGTCCCGGGAGGCGACCGTCCTGCCAGCCGCCGCCCCCGCAGAGACCGCCTCCTTGACGGTCACCTCCGCCGAAGCCGCCTCATCGGACGCCGCCTTCTTGGAATCAACCCTCTTCGCGGCCGCCCTCCCAGAAGCCGCCTCCCGGACTGCCGCCCTCCCAGAAGCCGCCTCCCGGACTGCCGCCCTCCCCGAAGCCACCTCCCCGGCAGCCGCCTCCATCGAAGCGACCCTCTTCGCGGCCACCCTCCCCGAAGCCGCCTCCCCGGACGCCGCCTCCGCCGAAGCGATCCTCCTGCCCGCCGTCCCCCCGGAGACTGCCTTCCCGGACCTCGCCGAAGCCGCGTCCCCAGAGACCGCCTTCCCGGCGGTCCCCCTCGCCGAAGCCGCCGCCCCGGAAACAACCCTCTTCGCGGCCCTCCCCCCAGAAGCCGCCTCCCTGGCTGCCGCCGCGGTCCTCCTCCCGGAGGCCGTCGTCCGGGCAGCCGTCGTCGCTGAAGCCTTCCTCACCATGCCCACCGCCTCCGTGGCGGTCGTTTGCTCGGGCGGCGTCTGCTGGGCCGCCGCCTCCCCGGTGACCGTCCTCTTCCGGCCGCCCCCTGGGGTCCTCCTGGTCGCCTCCCGGTTTGCGGTTGCCGCGCCCCTTCCGGTTGCCGCAGGCCCTGGCCTCGCGGTGGCCTCGGTCGGCGTCGGCCTCGTCGAGCCGACCACCGCCGCGCCCAGCCACCGCACCAGGCCGACCGTCCGGCTTGCCAGTGCGGCATGGGGGCTCCTACTCCCGCGCGCGTCCTTGGCCGCCGAACCGCCGGAGGCACCCGCACCCGTGGATCTGCCGGACGCCGACTGCTGTACGGCGGTCTTCTTCGCCACCATGGCCGCGGCCCCTTCACATATTGTGATCTTGCGCGCGATTCGTGCTGGGACGATAAATCGACTTCTGGCCCGCGGCAACGGGGCACGCCAACGATTTCGCCCACCGCGCGAGTGCCGCACGGCGAGCCTGCATCCGTTGTGCCCAGCTCTCCGCCGGGTAATCCGCAGGGCCCGGCGTCCCGGGATCCGGGGCGCCACCGCCTCGCCATTCGGGTCACCGAGCACCCCTCCGCGACGGAGGCCTCGGGAAGTGGAAAACCGGTCGGCCGCCGTCGGCGCGGCGCCGTACACTGGGCGGAGCGAAAAGCGTGGATGGGGACAAGTAGCGCCGTACGCAGCCATGAGCGATCCGGGGACGGTGGAAGCCCGGGGGCGAGCGCGACGCGAAGATCACCCCGGAGCCGCCGGAAGAACGCCCCAGGGCAGGACCAGGGGCCAGTAGAACCGGCATCGCGATCCCAATGAGGGGGTTCACCGGCGCGTACGCCGCACCGGGGAGCCAAGGAGGGTGGTACCGCGGGAGCGCGCCGCACACGGCGTACGGAGAATTCACGGAATTCCCGGCTCTCGTCCCTCCGACGGAAGGCAGTACGTCCGCCGGAGGAAGATCCATGACGCAGTACCGCCAGGTGCCCGCCCAGGTCGACCTGCCCGCGCTCGAGCACGCCGTGCTCGACTTCTGGCGCGAGCAGAAGATCTTTGCCAAGAGCCTGCAGCAGTCCGAGGGCCGCCCCGAATGGGTGTTCTACGAGGGCCCGCCCACGGCCAACGGTATGCCGGGCGCCCACCACATCGAGGCTCGCGTCTTCAAGGACGTCTTCCCGCGCTTCCGCACCATGCGCGGCTACCACGTGGCCCGCAAGGCCGGCTGGGACTGCCACGGCCTCCCGGTGGAACTCGCGGTGGAGAAGGAGCTCGGCTTCTCCGGCAAGAAGGACATCGAGGCGTACGGCATCGCCGAGTTCAACGCAAAGTGCCGCGAGTCCGTGCTCCGCCACACCGACGCCTTCTCCGAGCTGACGACCCGCATGGGCTACTGGGTCGACCTCGACGACGCGTACGTCACGATGGACCCCGAGTATGTCGAGTCGGTCTGGTGGTCGCTCAAGGAGATCTTCAACAAGGGGCTCCTGGTCCAGGACCACCGCGTCGCCCCCTGGTGTCCTCGCTGCGGCACGGGTCTGTCGGACCACGAGCTGGCGCAGGGCTACGAGACGGTCGTCGACCCGTCGGTCTATGTCCGTTTCCCGCTCACCTCCGGTCCGCTGGCCGGCGAGGCCGCGCTCCTGGTGTGGACCACGACCCCGTGGACGCTGGTCTCCAACACCGCGGTCGCCGCCCACCCCGAGGTCACCTACGTCGTCGCGACCAACGGCGAGGAGAAGCTCGTCGTCGCCGAGCCGCTCGTCGCCAAGGCGCTCGGCGAGGGCTGGGAGACCACCGGCCGGGCCTTCACCGGCGCCGAGATGGAGCGCTGGACGTATCAACGTCCGTTCGAGCTCGTCGAGTTCCCGGAGACCCCGGGCGGCACCCACTACGTGGTCAACGCCGAGTACGTCACGACCGAGGACGGTACGGGTCTGGTCCACCAGTCCCCCGCCTTCGGTGAGGACGACCTCAAGGTCTGCCGCTCGTACGGCCTCCCCGTGGTCAACCCCGTGCGCCCCGACGGCACCTTCGAGGAGGACGTCCCGCTGGTCGGCGGCGTCTTCTTCAAGAAGGCGGACGAACGGCTCACCGAGGACCTCCAGCAGCGCGGCCTGCTCTTCAAGCACATCCCGTACGAGCACAGCTACCCGCACTGCTGGCGCTGCCACACCGCGCTCCTCTATTACGCGCAGCCGTCCTGGTACATCCGCACCACGGCCGTCAAGAACCGTCTCCTCGAGGAGAACGAGAAGACGAACTGGTATCCGGAGACGGTCAAGCACGGCCGCTTCGGCGACTGGCTGAACAACAACATCGACTGGGCGCTGTCCCGCAGCCGCTACTGGGGCACGCCGCTGCCGATCTGGCGCTGCGAGGACGACCACCTCACTTGCGTCGGCTCCCGCGCGGAGCTGACCGAGCTGACCGGCACCGACCAGTCGGAGCTCGACCCGCACCGTCCCTACATCGACGACGTCACCTTCCCCTGCCCCGAGTGCCAGAAGACGGCCACGCGTGTACCGGAGGTCATCGACGCCTGGTACGACTCGGGTTCGATGCCGTTCGCACAGTGGGGCTACCCGTACAAGAACAAGGAACTGTTCGAGTCCCGCTACCCGGCGCAGTTCATCTCGGAGGCCATCGACCAGACCCGCGGCTGGTTCTACACGCTGATGGCGGTCGGCACGCTGGTCTTCGACAAGTCGTCGTACGAGAACGTGGTGTGCCTGGGCCACATCCTCGCCGAGGACGGCCGCAAGATGTCCAAGCATCTGGGCAACATCCTGCAGCCGATCCCGCTGATGGACCAGCACGGCGCGGACGCCGTGCGCTGGTTCATGGCGGCCGGCGGCTCCCCGTGGGCGGCGCGGCGCGTGGGCCACGGCACGATCCAGGAGGTCGTCCGCAAGACGCTGCTGACGTACTGGAACACGGTCGCCTTCCAGGCGCTGTACGCCCGTACGTCCCAATGGGCACCGAGCGAGGCGGACCCGGCCCCGGCCGACCGCCCGGTCCTGGACCGCTGGCTGCTGTCCGAGCTGCACGCGCTCACCGACCAGGTGACCCAGGCCCTGGAGGCGTACGACACCCAGCGCGCCGGCAAGCTGCTGTCGGCGTTCGTCGACGACCTGTCGAACTGGTACGTCCGCCGCTCCCGCCGCCGCTTCTGGCAGGGCGACAAGGCCGCGCTGCGCACGCTGCACGAGGTCCTCGAGACCGTCACGAAGCTGATGGCGCCGATCACCCCGTTCATCACCGAGCGAGTGTGGCAGGACCTGATCGCGCCGGTGACCCCGGGCGCCCCGGAGTCGGTGCACCTGGCGTCCTGGCCGGAGGCGGACCTGACCGCGATCGACCCCGAGCTGTCGAAGCAGATGGTGCTGGTGCGCCGGCTCGTCGAGCTCGGCCGTGCCACGCGCGCGGAGTCGGGCGTCAAGACGCGTCAGCCGCTGTCCCGCGCGCTGGTCGCGGCAGCCGGCTTCGAGACGCTGGATGTGGAGCTGCACACCCAGATCACCGACGAGCTGAACGTCGAGGCGCTCGCCTCGCTGAGCGAGGTCGGCGGCTCGCTGGTCGACACGACGGCCAAGGCGAACTTCCGCGCGCTGGGCAAGCGCTTCGGCAAGCGAGTCCAGGACGTGGCGAAGGCCATCGCGAACGCCGACGCGGCGGCGCTGTCCCTGGCACTGCGGGAGGGCACGGCGTCGGTGGAGGTCGACGGCGAGACCGTCGCCCTCGCCCCCGACGAGGTGATCATCACGGAGACCCCGCGCGAGGGCTGGTCGGTGGCGTCCGACTCCGGCGCGACGGTCGCCCTCGATCTGGAGATCACCGAGGAGCTGCGGCAGGCGGGTCTCGCGCGTGACGCGATCCGGCTGATCCAGGAGGCCCGCAAGAACAGCGGCCTGGACGTCGCCGACCGGATCGCGCTCCGCTGGACCGCGACGGACCCGGCGGTCGTCGCAGCCCTGACCGAGCACTCCGGTCTGATCGCCGACGAGGTCCTCGCGACGGACTTCGCCCAGGGCGAGGCGGACGAGACCTATGGCGAGCCGTTCACCGACGACTCGCTGACCCTGACGTTCCGCCTGCGCAAGGCGTAGCGGCACACGCGAAGGCCCGGGCCCGCCGAAAAAATCTTGGTGGGCCCGGGCCTTCGGCGTTGCGTGCGCACGTACAGCTGCACCCCCGTCCGAACAGAGACGGCAACAGACGGCACAAGGGGGCACAAGGGGGCACGAGCCCCGAACGCTCGTATCACAAGGGCGGGGCCCCGGATTCGAGAATCCGGGCCCCGCCCTGAACGCTGCCGACACCTACGGCGTATTCATCTCCGTCAGTTGTCGTCCTCGTCGATGAGGAACCCGCGCATCGGCGAGGGCGCCTGGCCCATCGGCGACGGGCCCTGCGGACGAACCGGTGCCATCGGCTGGGTCATCGCCGGGGACATCTGCTGCTGGCCGCCGTAGGACGGAGCAGCGGGGGCCGGGGCACCACCCATCGTCTGGTTGCCGCCGTACGACGGGGCGCTCGCGCCCGCCGGAGCCATCGACGGCGCCGACGGCGACGGCAGGGACGCCGTGGCCGGGGTGCGCGGCGGGGCCAGCGAGTCGTCGGCCTGGGTCTCCAGCTGGCGCAGCTGCGACTCCAGGTACGACTTCAGACGCGTGCGGTACTCGCGCTCGAAGCCGCGCAGGTCCTCGACCTTGCGCTCCAGCGTGGCGCGGGCGGACTCCAGGGAGCCCATCGCGACACGGTGCTTCTCCTGCGCGTCCCGCTCCAGGGCGTCGGCCTTGGCACGGGCGTCGCGCTCCAGACCCTCGGCGCGGCTGCGGGCCTCGCCGACGATCTTGTTGGCCTCGGAGCGGGCCTCGGCGATCGCCTGGTCGGCGGTCTGCTGGGCCAGCGAGAGGACACGCGCGGCGCTGTCGCCACCGGGACCCTGGCCGGGCATACCGCCCATGGGGCCACCCATCGGACCACCCATGGGGCCGCCCATCTGCTGCGGCATCTGTCCCATCGGGCCCTGACCCATGGGGCCCTGGCCCATCGGCCCCTGACCCATCGGGCCCTGTCCCATCGGACCCTGACCCATGGGGCCCTGGCCCATCGGACCCTGGCCCATCGGGCCGGGACCCTGCGGACCGCCCTGCCCACTGGGACCGGCGGGCAGCTGCGGTGCACCGCTCGGCAGCTGGGGCGGACCACCCATGGGGCCACCCATCTGCTGCTGCGGCGGGCCCGATATCCCGGCGGGCACCGGAGCCCCCGGACCTCGCATGCCCTGCGGCTGGTCCTGCGGCTCCGGAGGTTTGCGCATGTTCTGCTGGTTCTGCGCGGCGGCACGCGTGGCGGCGGCCAGCTTGGCGCGCAGATCCTCGTTCTCCCGGAGCAGGCGGGTCAGTTCGGCTTCGACCTCATCGAGGAAGGCATCGACCTCGTCCTCGTCATAGCCTTCTCGGAGGCGGACGGTCGTGAACTGCTTGTTCCGCACGTCCTCGGGGGTCAACGGCATCTCTTCACCTCAACGTAGTCATCGGCAGTCGGCAAGACCGTATCGTCCACAGTCACCTCGCGAGGTTGCCCACGATGGAGATCAGGATGTAGACGATGATCATCAGTACGAAGAAGGACAGGTCGAGCGCCACGCCCCCGAGACGCAACGGCGGGATGAACCGCCGCAGAAGCTTCAACGGTGGATCAGTGACAGTGTAGGTGGCCTCAAGAACGACCACCATCGCCTTGCCGGGTTGCCATGAGCGGGCGAACTGGAAGACGTAGTCCATGACCAATCGGAAAATCAGCACGACGAGGAAGCACATCAGCGCGATGTAGACAACCTCCAGGAACACGCCCATGATCCGTGCTTCCCTCTCCCCTGTTCCGTGCCTTTTCCGGTGGTGCGTCTCAGCTCTGGTTGAAGAACCCGCCCTCTGCGATGCGGGCCTTGTCCTCCGCCGTGACATCGACGTTAGCAGGAGACAGCAGGAACACCTTCTGCGTCACCCGCTCGATGCTTCCATGAAGACCAAACACCAAACCGGCCGCAAAGTCGACAAGTCGCTTCGCATCTGTGTCATCCATCTCAGTCAGATTCATGATCACCGGCGTGCCCTCACGGAAGTGTTCCCCGATGGTACGGGCCTCGTTGTAGGTCCGGGGGTGAAGCGTGGTGATCCGGTACGGCTCTCGTTCGGACACGACCTTGGGCATGATCACCGGTGCGTTCTTCTCCAGGCTCTGGCGTTCTTGTGTGATGGATGCCACGGGGGCGATGCGAGCCGGCCGCCCGGATTCCGCGACCGGCGAAGCGGAATGGGACACCGGATCGCGCTGCGCCGGCGGCTGTACAACTCGTACCGATTCGTCCCGTTGGGACTGAAGCGCCTGGTGCGGCTGGTGAGACGGCTCGTGCCGCCTGCGGTCCCGCTCCGGCTCCGGGTCGAGTTCGGGCTCGAATTCGTCGTCGGGGTCGAATCCCCTGCCGTCGTACCCATCGTCCTCCACGAGGCCGAGGTAGACCGCCATCTTGCGCATCGCGCCGGCCATGCTCTGAGTCCTCCGCTCTGTGGTGGATCGGCTGACGACCGCCAAGTGCCCGCGATCCACGAGGTCGTTATGCCCGCTATCAGCGGTAATGACCATATTTTCTGCTGTGGTCCGACTTCCTGGCGACGTTACCCGAGCCTGGGGCGGACTCCGAGTACCGCGGTGCCGACGCGCACATGTGTCGCTCCGGCGGCCACGGCCTGTTCGAGGTCCGCACTCATCCCTGCCGAGACCATGGTTGCAGCCGGGTGGGCTCGGCGCAGGTCAGTCGACAAATCCATCAACCGCTCGAACGCCGCCTGTTGGCGGCCCGCGTACTCTCCGCTCAGCGGCGCGACGGTCATCAGTCCGTCCAGCCGCAGCCCCGGAGCGCCCGCAACCAGGTCGCCCAACTCTTCGATTCCCTCGGGTGCTACACCTCCGCGCTCCCCGCGTCCGCTCTCGCCCGCGTCGAGCGCGACCTGGATGAGACACCCCACCTCGCGCCCGGCCCGCTCCGCCTCCCGCGAAAGTGCTGTGACGAGCTTGGAACGATCGACGGACTGCACGAAATCCGCATAACCGACCACGGATCGCACCTTGTTGGTCTGCAACTGACCGACAAAATGCCATGCAATCGGCAGATCCGAGCATGTCGCCGCCTTCGGCGCGGCGTCCTGGTCACGGTTCTCGGCGACGTTCCGCACACCGAGTTCCGACAGAATCCGCACGTCACTGGCGGGATAGGTCTTGGTGACCACGATCAGGGTCACCTCCTCCCGCTTGCGCCCGGCGGCCCGGCACGCATCCGCGATGCGGTCCTCGACCTTTGCGAGGTTCGCGGCGAGTTGATCCTTACGGTCCGTCATGCCCCATCAGTCCAGCCAGACATAGCCCGCGAGCCGCCCGGTGGTACGGTCGCGGCGGTACGAGAAGTGATCACCCGACTCGAGCGTGCACACCGGCGACTGCGCCCGGTCGCGCACCCCGAGCCGTTCGAGCTGTGCGTGCACACCGGCGGTCACATCGACCGCGGGAGTGCCCCAGCTCGTCTCGGCGTGCGCCGCCGGTTCGACGGCGGACACGTCGGCGCGCATCGCCTCCGGCACCTCGTAGCACCGGCCGCAGACGGCGGGTCCCGTGCGGGCGACGATCCTGGAGGGCTCGGCGCCCAGTTCCATCATCGCGCGGACGGCGGCGGGGACGACTCCGGCGACCATGCCGGGCCGGCCGGCGTGGACGGCGGCCGCGATCCCCGCGACGGGGTCGGCGAGCAGGACGGGCGTGCAGTCGGCGGTGAGCACGGCGAGGACGAGACCGCGCCGGGCGGTGACCATCGCGTCCACCTCGGGCACGGCCCGGGCGCCCCACGGTTCGTCGACCACGGCCGCGTCCGCCCCGTGCACCTGGTTCATCCAGACCACCCGGGCCGGGTCGAGCCCCAGCGACTTCGCGGCCAGCTCCCGGTTGGTGCGTACGGCGTCGGGGTCGTCACCGACCGCTCCGCCGAGGTTGAGCTCCTCGTACGGAGCGGCGCTCACCCCGCCCCACCGGTCGGTGAAGGCGAAGTGCGCGCCGCTCACGGTGTCGCGCTGTCCTATCACTTCAGAAAGTCCGGAACGTCCAGTTCCTCGGCCGCGCTGTCCGAGTAGGTCCGCGACGGCGGGACCACGGGCGGGGCGACCGGGAGGTCGTTCACCGGCTCCGGGGCGGGCTCCGGCGCCTCCTTCGGGGTGACGCTGCCGAGCGAGCCGAAGGTCGGGCGGCTCTCCACGGGTCGGGCCGGCTCCTCGCGCTGCTTGGCCGAGGACGACCCGAGGATGGTCTCCCGCTTGGCCGGGGGCTGTCCGCCGTCGAAGCCGGCGGCGATCACGGTGACCCGCACCTCGTCGCCGAGGGCGTCGTCGATGACGGCACCGAAGATGATGTTGGCCTCGGGGTGGGCTGCCTCGCTCACCAGCTGGGCGGCCTCGTTGATCTCGAACAGACCGAGGTCGGAGCCGCCGGAGATGGACAGCAGCACACCGCGGGCGCCGTCGATGGACGCCTCGAGGAGCGGCGAGGAGATCGCCATCTCGGCCGCGGCCACCGCGCGGTCGTCGCCGCGGGCCGAGCCGATGCCCATGAGAGCCGAACCGGCCTCGGACATCACGGACTTGACGTCGGCGAAGTCGAGGTTGATCAGACCGGGGGTGGTGATGAGGTCGGTGATGCCCTGAACACCGGAGAGCAGCACCTGGTCCGCCGACTTGAAGGCGTCGAGGACGGAGACCTGGCGGTCCGAGATGGACAGCAGCCGGTCGTTCGGGATGACGATGAGGGTGTCGACCTCTTCGCGGAGCTCGGCGATGCCGTCCTCGGCCTGGTTGGCGCGGCGCCGTCCCTCGAAGGTGAACGGGCGCGTGACCACGCCGATGGTGAGGGCACCGAGCGAGCGAGCGATGTTGGCCACGACGGGCGCGCCGCCGGTGCCGGTGCCGCCCCCTTCACCGGCCGTCACGAAGACCATGTCGGCCCCCTTGAGGACCTCCTCGATCTCCTCGCGGTGGTCCTCGGCGGCCTTGCGGCCGACGGCCGGGTTGGCTCCGGCGCCGAGTCCGCGGGTGAGTTCGCGGCCGACGTCGAGCTTGACGTCGGCGTCGCTCATCAACAGAGCTTGCGCGTCGGTGTTGATGGCGATGAACTCGACGCCCTTGAGACCGACCTCGATCATCCGGTTGATGGCATTGACACCACCGCCGCCGACACCGATGACCTTGATGACTGCGAGGTAGTTCTGCGGTGCTGCCACGTCGAAGGCCTCTCGCCTCGAATTACGTTGCCGTCGTCTCGCGGGTGCCCCGCGGTCCGACGGCTGATGCCGAATGGGACGGTCCGAACGCCGACCCGAACCCTAACCCTGAAGTTTAGGGTTACCAGTGTGTCTGTTCCTTGGACTCTTCCGAACAGGACACTAAGTCGACAAGTGGCGCACGTTCAACGAACACGCCGAACCTCCCGTTTTTCTTTTCACCCTATGTGATCAGCCATAGCAGTGCCCAACCAGGGTGCTGGCCTGCGCGGATGTGCGTCAACTCCCCGATGACGCAGGGGCGGTGGGAACGCTGACGTCGAAGTACCGGGCACGGGGTGCGGCTTTCATCAGTGCGCTCAGCGTGGCCGCCTTCGCGCGACCCTTCTCGCCGCTGCCCCACATCACGGTCCGACCGCCGCTCAGCTCCAGCGAGATGGAGTCGTACGAGCGGACCTTGACGGTTCGGGTGTCGCGCGCGACGGCGGCCGGGATGTCCCGGGCCACGAGGACCGCCTCCCGCACCAGCCGGTCGGTGCCGAAGCGGCGTGCGGCGGCCGAGTGGGACACCGTCAATTCCAGTGTGGGGACGGCCTGCGGAGGCTGCGAAACCGTGGCGAACCGTACGCCCTCGCTGTCCACTTCGATGAACTTTCCGCCGTTTCTGACAATCAGAACCGGAGTACGTTCGGTCACTTTCAGCCCGATTCCATGGGGCCAGGAACGGGTGACGTCAATCGAGGCGATTCGGGGCAATTTCCGGAGCAATCGCGCCTCAATCGCATCGGTGTCGAGGGAAATGAGGGGGGTTCCGGGCGAAACGCCGGCCGCCTCGCGCACCTGCTCCTCGGTCAGAACCCGCGTCCCGGAGACGGACACACGCTGCACGCGCAGCCACGGGGAGCCGTACAGCAGCCAGATGGAACCACCGCCCGCCAACACCGCGGCGAGCAAAAGGATGATGAGCATACGAGGGCGGAGCAACCGCCCGAGACGGGGCGGCCGGGGCGGGCCGGACCCCAGCTGCTGCCGTTCACCGCGCTCGGCGGTCGTGGGTCCGGCCACGCGCGCTCCTTCTTTCTGGCTCGGCTCTCCCCCAGCCTTCGGCCGGGGGCACCCCCACCGGGGCGCTCAAGCCGGTGTGGAGAGCGCGACCGTGCTCAGCCCTTCGGGCTTCCGCGCTCCCCCGAGCTCTTCGAGCAGGGGGGACCCCAGCGCTCTCGACACCGGCGCGCCCCTTCGGCTCACTCGCCGATGCGTTACTGGTGGTGGCGCGAGGCGATCGCCTCGTACACCATGCCGACGAGCAGGTCGTCGGCGTCCCGGCGGCCGAACTCGCCGGCGGCGCGGGACATCTGGTACAGCCGGTGCGGGTCGGCGAGCACGGGCAGGACGTTCTGCTGGACCCACTCGGGCGTGAGTTCCGCGTCGTCGACCAGCAGTCCGCCACCGGCCTTGACCACCGGCTGGGCGTTCAGCCGCTGTTCGCCGTTGCCGATGGGCAGCGGGACGTAAGCGGCCGGGAGCCCGACGGCGGAGAGCTCCGCGACGGTCATCGCGCCCGCGCGGCAGAGCATCATGTCGGCCGCGGCGTACGCGAGGTCCATTCGATCCACATACGATACCGGGATGTAAGGGGGCATTCCCGGCATATGGTGCACCTGCGGCAGTTCGTTCTTCGGGCCGACCGCGTGCAGGATCTGGATGCCGGCCTGCTGGAGGTAGGGCGCGACCTGCTGGACCACCTCGTTGAGCCGGCGGGCACCCTGCGAGCCCCCGGAGACCAGCAGCGTCGGCAGGTTCGGGTCCAGCCCGAATGCGGCGCGGGCCTCCGGGCGTACGGCGGCGCGGTCCAGGGTGGCGATGGAGCGGCGCAGCGGGATGCCGATGTAGCGGGCACCGCGCAGCTTGCTGTCCGGGGTGGAGACGGCGACCTGGGCCGCGTACCGCGAACCGATCTTGTTGGCGAGGCCCGGACGGGCGTTGGCCTCGTGGATGATGATCGGCACACCGAGGCGCTTGGCGGCGAGGTAGCCGGGCAGGGCGACATAGCCGCCGAAGCCGACGACGGCGTCCGCCTTGGTGCGCTCCAGGATCTGCTCGGCCGCCTTGATCGTGCCGCGCAACCGCCCGGGGACCGTGATCAGCTCGGGGGTCGGCTTGCGCGGCAGGGGGACGGCCGGGATCAGCGCGAGTTCATAGCCCCGCTCGGGTACGAGCCTGGTCTCCAGGCCGCGCTCCGTGCCCAGGGCCGTGATCCCCACGGTGGGGTCCTGCCTGCGCAGGGCGTCCGCGAGGGCGAGCGCGGGCTCGATGTGGCCGGCGGTCCCCCCACCGGCGAGTACGACATGCACCGAAATTCACCGCTCTCCGGACGAGCGCGCCTTCGGGGCACGCCGTCGCATCGTGTTCCATCTCCGAGGTCCCGGAGGTCCTCCCGCACGCTTTCTACCAAAGCGGGGTTGCCGCATGGCAAGCGCTGCCCGCGCAGCGGGCTCGTCGCGCGCGAAGGCGATCAGGAGCCCGACGGCGAACATGGTCGGCAACAGGGCGGATCCTCCGTAGGAGAACAGCGGGAGGGGGACGCCGGCGATCGGCAGCAGGCCGAGCACCGCACCGATGTTGATCACCGCCTGAGCGGTGATCCAGGTCGTCACGCCTCCCGCGGCATACCTCACGAAGGGGTCCTCCGTGCGTCCGGCCACGCGGATACCCGCATAGCCTAGAGCCGCGAAGAGGGCGACCACCGACAGCGTCCCCGCGAGGCCCAGTTCCTCACCGGTGACCGCGAAGATGAAGTCGGTGTGCGCTTCGGGGAGTTGACCCCATTTTTCCACACTCGCACCAAGGCCGGAACCGAAGATTCCGCCGGATGCGAGCGCGTAGATGCCGTGCACACCCTGCCAGCAGATGTCGTTCGGTCCGGGGTCGGTGGCGCCGATGCAGGCGAGCCGGTTCAGACGGTGCGGGCTGGTCTTGATCGCGATGGCGCCGAGCACCACGGCGACGCCCAGCACCCCGGCGAACAGCCGCGTGGGCGCCCCGGCCATCCACAGCAGCCCGAACAGGATGGCGGTCAGGATGATCGTCGTACCCATGTCGCCGCCGAGCATGATCAGCCCGAGCAGCAGGAACGCCACCGGGACCAGTGGCACCAGCATGTGCTTCCACTGGGTGAGCAGCCGCTTGTCCTGCTTGCGGGCGATCAGGTCGGCGCCCCACAGCACCAGCGCGAGCTTGCCGAACTCGCTGGGCTGGATCTGGAACGAGCCTCCGAGCGAGATCCAGTTCTGGTTGCCGTTGACCGCCATCCCTATCCCCGGCACCTGCACCAGGACCATCAGCAACACGGCGCCCGCCAGGATCGGATACGCCAGCGCCCGGTGCAGCTTCACGGGCATCCGCGAGGCGATGAGCAGCAGCAGCGCCCCGATCGAGGCCGCGAGGAACTGCTTCCGGAAGAAGAACGACCCCGGCAGCGACATCTGCAGCGCGGTGATCTGCGAGGCCGAGTAGACCATCACCAGCCCCAGCACGGTGATCAGCAGACTGCCGCCGAGGATCAGGTAGTAGGCGGTGAGGGGCCGGTCCCAGGCCCGCCGGGCACGGATGAGAAACCGGGCGAGGGGGTTGTCGCGCGGGGGGCGGAGACCGGAGGACCGCTTGGGGGCTCGCTGGACCGTACGGCTACTGGCCATCAACGGCTCCCGCCGCCGTGCACCCGGCGGAAAGCCACCGACGAGACACCGACCACATCCCTGTCACGCGTCCCTCCCAAAGGTTCCGGGCGCGCCCGGACGGACCGGGACCCGCCTCAGGCGCCCGCGCCGAGTTCGCGAACCGCTTCCGCGAAGGCGTCGCCGCGCTTGTTGTAGTTCGCGAACATGTCCATGGAGGCGCACGCCGGAGCCAGCAGCACCGTGTCCCCGGCCAGAGCCAGCGCCCGCGCCTCCCGCACAGCCGCACGCATCGCCCCAGTGTCGGTCCGGTCGAGGTCCACGACCGGTACTTCCGGCGCGTGTCGCGCAAGGGCTTCACGGATCAGCGCACGATCCGCACCGATGAGCACCACACCCCGAAGTCGCTTTGCCGACTTGGCGACCAGCTCGTCGAAGGTCGCGCCCTTGGCGAGCCCGCCCGCGACCCACACGATCGACTCGTAGGCCGCCAACGAGGCTTCGGCCGCATGCGTGTTGGTGGCCTTGGAGTCGTCGACGTACGCGACGCCGTCCACGTCCGCCACGTGCGCGATGCGGTGGGCGTCCGGAGTGAAGGCCCGCAGCCCGTCCCGTACGGCCGAGGCGGACACCCCGAAGGCGCGCGCAAGGGCCGCCGCGGCAAGTGCGTTGGCGATGTTGTGCGGAGCCGGCGGGTTGACGTCGGAGACCTCGGCCAGCTCCTGCGCGTTCTTCTGCCGGTTCTCGACGAAGGCGCGGTCGACCAGAATGCCGTCCACGACGCCGAGTTGGGACGGCGCGGGCGTGCCCAGCGTGAACCCGACGGCCCGGCAGCCCTCCTCGACGTCCGCCTCGCGCACCAGGTCCTCGGTCGCCTTGTCGGCCACGTTGTACACGCAGGCGACCCGATTGCCCTCATAGATACGGCCCTTGTCGGCGGCGTACGCCTCCATGGAGCCGTGCCAGTCGAGGTGGTCGGGCGCCAGGTTGAGCACGGCGGCGGAGTGGGCGCGCAGCGACGGCGCCCAGTGGAGCTGATAGCTCGACAGCTCCACCGCCAGCACGTCGTACTGCTCCTCGCCGAGGACGGCGTCCAGCAGCGAGACCCCGATGTTGCCGACGGCGGCCGTGCGCAGGCCCGCCGCCCGCAGGATCGAGGCGAGCATCTGCACCGTGGTGGTCTTGCCGTTGGTGCCGGTGACCGCGAGCCAGGGGGCCGCGTCGGGGCCCCTCAGCTGCCAGGCCAGCTCGACGTCGCCCCAGACCGGGACACCGGCCTTTTCGGCCGCGGCGAAGAGCGGCTTGTCCGGCTTCCAGCCGGGCGCCGTGACGATCAGCTCAGTGCCTTCGGGCAGGGTGCTGCATCCCATAGCGGCTGCGCCGCGGGCGTCACCGAGGCGCACGGTGATGCCGAGCGCCTCCAGCTCCGCGGCCTGCGCCCGGGCCCGCTCGTCGTCGCCGTCGTTGACGACCGTCACGACCGCGCCGAGCCCGTGCAGCACCTTGGCCGCCGGGACGCCGGAGACGCCGAGGCCGGCGACGGTGACGTGCTTGCCCTGCCAGTCGGTCACTTTTCCGCTGCCCATCCCGCGTAGAAGATGCCAAGTCCCACAATCACGCAAATGCCCTGAATGATCCAGAAGCGGACCACGACGAGCACCTCGGACCAGCCCTTGAGTTCGAAGTGGTGCTGGAGCGGTGCCATCCGGAAGACGCGCCGGCCGGTGAGGCGGAAGGAGCCGACCTGGATGACGACCGACATGGTGATCAGGACGAAGAGGCCGCCGAGGAGCGCGAGCAGCAGCTCGGTGCGGGAGCAGATCGCGAGACCCGCCAGCGCGCCGCCCAGGGCCAGCGAACCGGTGTCACCCATGAAGATCTTGGCGGGAGAGGTGTTCCACCACAGGAAGCCGAGGCAGGCGCCCATGAGCGCGGAGGCGACGACGGCCAGGTCGAGCGGATCGCGCACCTCGTAGCAGGCTGCCGGGTTGGTCAGGGTCTGCGAGTTGGCGCAGGACTCCTGGAACTGCCAGACGCCGATGAAGGTGTACGCGCCGAAGACCAGCACGGAGGCGCCGGTGGCGAGGCCGTCCAGACCGTCGGTGAGGTTCACGCCGTTCGACATCGCGAGGATCATGAACAGCGCCCAGACCACGAAGAGCACCGGGCCGATGGTCCAGCCGAAGTCCTGCACGAAGGAGAGCTTGGTGGAGGCCGGGGTGTTGCCGCGGGCGTCGGCGAACTGCAGGGCCAGTACCGCGAAGGCGATGCCGACGATCAGCTGGCCGGCCATCTTCGCCTTGGCCCGCAGACCGAGCGAACGCCGCTTGACGATCTTGATGTAGTCGTCCAGGAAACCGACCAGGCCCATGCCGCCCATGAGGCCGAGCACCAGCAGCCCGGAGAAGGTGGGCGGGTATCCCGTGATCACCTTCGACAGGAAGTACGCGGCGATCGTCGCCAGGATGAAGGCGATACCACCCATGGTCGGCGTACCGCGCTTGCTGGCGTGCTCGCGCGGTCCGTCGTCGCGGATGTACTGGCCGTAGCCCTTGCGGGCCAGCAGCTTGATCAGCAGCGGAGTGCCGATCAGGGTGAGGAAGAGGCCAATGACTCCTGCGAACAGGATCTGCTTCATCATCGGGCGGCAACCTCACCCTCGGCACCGGTCTCGAGCAGCGCCTGCGCCACGCTCTCCAGACCGACCGACCGGGACGCCTTCACGAGTACGACGTCTCCCGGGCGCAGCTCGCTGCGCAACAGGTCGATCGCCGCCTGTGCGTCGGACACGTGCACCGACTCCTCACCCCACGAACCCTCGTTATATGCGCCCAATTGCAGCCAGGACGCTTCCCTGCCCCCGACCGCGACGAGCTTGCTGACGTTGAGCCGGACGGCGAGCCGTCCGACCGCGTCGTGCTCGGCGAGCGCCTCGTCCCCGAGCTCGGCCATCTTGCCGAGCACCGCCCACGTGCGGCGCCCGTTGCCCATTGCCACGAGCGCGCGCAGGGCGGCTCGCATGGACTCGGGGTTCGCGTTGTAGGCGTCGTTGACGACCGTCACGCCGTCCGGGCGCTCGGTGACCTCCATCCGCCAGCGGGAGAGGGAGCCCGCCTCGGAGAGCGCGGTGGCGATCTCTTCCGCGGACATGCCCAGCTCATGGGCGACGGCGGCCGCGGCGAGCGCGTTCGACACGTGGTGCTCACCGTACAGGCGCATGGTCACGTCGCTGCACCCGGAGGGTGTGTGAAGGCTGAAGGAAGGCTTTCCGCTGTCCGTGAGTCTCACGTTCTCGGCGCGTACGTCCGCTTCGTCGGACTCTCCGAAAAGGATCACCTTCGCCTTCGTACGGGATGCCATGGCCCGTACGAGCGGATCGTCGGCGTTGAGGATCGCGGCGCCGCCCTCGTCCTTCGAGGGAAGGCTCTCGACGAGTTCGCCCTTCGCTTGCGCGATCTGCTCACGGCCGCCGAACTCGCCGATGTGGGCGGTGCCGACATTGAGCACGACGCCGATCTTCGGGGGGGTGAGGCCGGTGAGGTAGCGGATGTGGCCGATACCGCGGGCGCCCATTTCCAGGACGAGGAACCTGGTCTCCTCGGTGGCGCTGAGGGCGGTCAGCGGCAGACCGATCTCGTTGTTGAGCGAGCCCGGCGTGAACACGGTCGGTGCCTTGCGCTGGAGCACCTGGGCGATGAGGTCCTTGGTGCTGGTCTTGCCCGCGGACCCGGTGAGGGCCACGAGGGTCGTTCCCAGCCGCTGGACGACATGGCGCGCCAGGGCGCCGAGGGCGGCCTGGACGTCGTCCACGACGATCGCGGGCACGCCGACGGGGCGGGACGCCAGCACGGCGGCGGCACCCGCCTGAACGACCGCTGGTGCGAAGTCGTGTCCGTCCACGCGCTCTCCGACGAAGGCGACGAAGAGGGAGCCGGGCTCCACCTCGCGGGAGTCCCGGACGACCGGTCCGGTCACCTGGACGGACGGGTCCGGTATGTCGTGCGTCTGCCCGCCGACGACTGCTGCGATCTCGGCGAGGGAGAGGGCGATCACAAGTTCATCCCTGGGTCTTCTGGATAGCTTCGCGAAGCACCTGGCGGTCGTCGAAGGGACGGACCACTCCGGCGATGTCCTGGCCCTGCTCGTGGCCCTTGCCCGCGACCAGCACGGTGTCCCCTGGCTGCGCGCGGGCCACGGCGGCGGCGATGGCGGCCGCCCGGTCCTCGAAGACCTGCACCTCGCCGCGTTCGTGCGCGGGCACGGACGCCGCGCCCTCGAGCATGGTGGCGAGGATCGCGAGGGGGTCCTCGGAGCGGGGGTTGTCGGAGGTCAGCACGGCCGTGTCGGCGAGCCGGGCCACGGCGGCGCCCATCGGGGCGCGCTTCGTCCTGTCGCGGTCGCCGCCGCAGCCGAGCACGACGTGCAGCCTGCCCTCGGTGACCTTGCGCAGGGCGCGCAGCACCGATTCGACGGCGTCGGTCTTGTGGGCGTAGTCCACGACCGCGAGGTACGGCTGCCCGGCGTCCACGCGCTCCAGGCGGCCCGGGACTCCCGGCACGGCGGCGATGCCGTCGGCGGCGGTCTGCGGGTCGAGACCGGCGGCGGCGAGGGCAACGATCGCGGCGAGGGTGTTGGCGACGTTGAACGGGCCCGGCAGTGGCGACCTGGCGGCGATCCGCTCGCCTTCGGGGCCGATCACGGTGAACGTCGAGTCCATCGGGCTGATCCGGACGTCCTCGGCGCGCCAGTCGGCGTCGGGGTGGCCCTCGGCGGAATAGGTGACGACCGGGACGCCGGACTCCTTCACGAGCCTGCGGCCGTACTCGTCATCGTGGTTGATGACGCCGAACCGGCTCCGTTTCTCCGTGAAGAGCTGCGCCTTGGCCCGGTAGTAGTCCTCCATGTCGGAGTGGAACTCCATGTGCTCCGGGCTGAGGTTGGTGAAGACCGCGATGTCGAAGACGCAGCCGTCGACCCGCCCGAGGACCAGCGCATGGCTGGAGACCTCCATGGCGACCGCCTCGACCCCGCGCTCGCGCATGACGGCGAACAGGGCCTGCAGGTCGGTGGCCTCGGGGGTGGTGCGCTCGGACTTGATGCGCTCGTCGCCGATGCGCATCTCGACGGTGCCGATCAGTCCGGTGCTGCGGGTGGTCTTCAGACCGCCCTCGACGAGGTAGGCCGTGGTGGTCTTGCCGGAGGTGCCGGTGATGCCGATCTGAAGCAGGTCACGCCCGGGGCGGCCGTAGATCGTGGCCGCCAGCTCGCCCATGCGTCCGCGCGGATCGTCGGCCACCAGGACCGGAAGCCCCGTGGCGGCGGCGCGCTCGGCGCCCGTCGGGTCGGTCAGGACGGCGACCGCGCCGAGGCCGGCGGCCTGGGCGACGAAGTCGGCACCGTGCAGACGGGCCCCGGGCAGGGCGGCGTACAGGTCACCGGGGCGGACCGCGCGCGAGTCATGGGTGATGCCCGTGACCTCCGCGGCGTTCTCCGGAGCTGTGGCACCCAGCTGATCGGCGAGCTCCGCGAGGGGTGTGGCGGAGACGTGAGCCGGTCGCGGCGGTCCCGGATATGTCACGGAAGCGCCCTTCTGGGTGATGTGGGACTGATCAGCGTGTGGCACGGCGGTGAGCGTACCGGGCGCACCCCCGCCGGAGCTAAAAAGGAGCCCGCGCGAAGCGCGGTCCGGCAAGGGTGGTGCTGGGAGACGGGTGGGCGAGGGCGGAGGCGGGGTCTGGTTCCCGGGATCGGGAGTGATCGTTGTCACGAGCTGGTTCCTGGTCGGTCTTTCCCGTAGTGCTGATCATGGCGTGAACTCGACAGGGAGGTTCGCGGCCCCGGCCCCGGTGGGCGGGACCTGGAGGGTCTTCAGGGCGAACTCCATGACCTGCTTGAAGATGGGGCCGCAGATCTGGCCACCGAAATAGCTGCCTTTGGTGGCGTTCTGGATCGCGCAGTAGACGGTGATGCGGGGGTTGTCCGCGGGGGCGAACCCGGCGAAGGAGGACGTGTAACCCCGGTACTTTCCGGTGGCCGGATCCACACGGTTCGCCGTACCCGTCTTCCCCGCGACCCGGTATCCGGGGATCCGCGCCTTGGCACCGGTGCCCTGCTCGTCGTCCACGACGGACTCCAGCATCTGGGCGAGGGTCTTTGCCGTCCCGGCACTGACGACCCTGGTCTCCTTGGGCTTCGGGGCCGGTGTGAAGCGGCCGTCCGCGCCCTTCTCGCCGCGTACCAGGGTGGGCTCGACACGGACGCCGCCGTTGGCGATGGTCGAGTAGACGGACGCGGCCTGCATCGCGTTGATCGACACGCCCTGGCCGAAAGGAATCGTGTACTGCTGGGACGTCGACCATTTGTCGGGCGGCGCGAGGATGCCCTTCGTCTCGCCCGGGAACCCGAGTCCGGTGAGGCTGCCGATGCCGAACTTGCGCAGATACGAGTAGAGGACCCGGTTGGCCTCCGGCTGCGTCTTCCCGAGCTGTCCGGCGGCGAGGATGGTGCCGATGTTGCTGGACTTGGCGAGGACGCCGTTGAGCGTCAGGTACCAGGTCGCGTGGTCGATGTCGTCCGCGAACAGCCGGTCGCCGCGGTGCAGCCGGTTGGGCACGGTGACATGGGTCGTCGGGGTGGCGACGTTCTCCTGCAGCACGGCGGCCATCGTCATGACCTTGGCGGTGGAGCCGGGCTCGTAGGCGTCCTGGAGGGCCGCGTTGCCCAGGGCCGCCGCATTGGCCTTCGAGAGGTCGTTGGGGTCGAAGCCGGGTGAGTTCGCCAGGGCCAGGATCTGGCCGGTCCGGGTGTCCTGCACCACCACGTACCCGCGGTCCGCCTTGGACTGCTTCACCTGCTCGGTGATGGCGTTCTGGGCGGCCCACTGGATGTCGCGGTCGATGGTCAGCTCGACGTCGGAGCCGGCCACGGCGGGCGTCTCGGTGGAGCCCGCGGTCGGCACCAGACGGCCGCCGGACTGGGCGAAGCGGATCTTGCCGTCCTTGCCGGCCAGCTCCTTGTTCAGCTGCTGCTCGATGCCGCCCCCGCCCTTGCCGTCGGCGTTGACCCAGCCCAGTATCCCGGCGGCGAGGTCGCCGTTCGGGTACACGCGCTTGCTGGTGGGCTCGGCCAGGACGCCGGCGAGGACGTTGACCGTTTTCCCGTCGGTCCGGGCCTTGGCCGCGAGCGTGTTCTTCAGGTCCTTGATCTGCTTCCAGACCTGGGGGGTCTGCCGGTGGGCCAGCAGGACGTAGCGGGTGTGCGGGGTCCTGAGCCTCCCGGTGACCTTCGCGGTGTCCTGGCCGAGGATCGGGGCGAGGAGCGCGGCTGCCTGCTCGGGGGCGTCCGGCGTCTTGGTCGCCTCCGGGGTGAACAGCGTGGGGTCGGCCGTGATGTCGTACGCGTCCACACTGCTCGCCAGCTCGACGCCGTTGCGGTCCGTGATCTCGCCGCGCACGGCGGCCAGGGTGCGCCCGACGTACCGGTTCTGGTCCGCCTTGGCGGCGTACGCGCTCGCGTCCACGGCCTGCACCTGCAGCAGCCGTACGACGAAGGCGATCAGCACCAGGGTCAGGGCCAGGCTGACCATGCGCAGCCGGGGGCGGGGGCTGCCGAGCCGGATGGTACGGGCGGCGGCGCCCCGGGCCTGGACCGGGCGGCGCGCGGGGCGGGCGGGGCGGGCGGGGCGGGCGGGGCGGGCGCCGCCCGGTCCCGGGCGACGCCGCGCGTCGGGGCGCACGGGCCGGGCGGGGCCGGGCACGCGGCGGCGCGGCGGTTCCCTGTCGGACACTTCCGTCACCTGCCAGGGGTCGGGGACAAGGGTGCGGGCGAGGTGGGGGGCGCGGTCGTGGGGCCGGCCGCCGAGGGGCTGCTCGGGGACGGTGACGTCGGCGCCGTGGGGCTCGGAGAGAGGTTGAGCACCTCGGGCGGGCGCACGGCCGCGGCGCCGGCCACGGACTGCTCGGCGGCGGCCGAGGGGACGCCCCTGACGGTGCCGTCGGAGTTGAGGAAGGCCGGGTCGCCACCGGGGACCATGCCGAGTTCGCGGGCGCGGCGCTGGAGGGCATCGGGGGCCGAGTAGGCGTCCACGTCCCGCTGGAGGGCCTGCTCCTCGTCGGTGAGGCTCTTGGTCTGCCTCTGCAGGTCGTCCAGCTTGAACGCCCCCTCGCTGAGCGCGGAGTTCAGTACGAGGAGCCCGATGAGCCCGCCGCCGAGCAACAGGACGACGAGCAGCACGAAGGGGGTACGGGCGGCGCCGCCGCCGCGGCCCGCGGGGATCAGCCGCGCGAGCCGGGCAGCCCGGCCCTTGAGTTCGGGATTCCGGCTGCTCACACACCCTCCCGCCGCATTTCGACAGCGTCACGTCGTCTGTCCCCGTACCAGGACGCACGGGGCGGCCTGGTGGGGGTGGAGGGCTGCTTCGGCCGGGTCGGGGCGGGGCTGCCGGGCCGCGGCGGGCGCTCCTCGGCGGCCGGCGCACCTGCGGGCACCGCGCGTCCTCTGCTCACTGGCCCACCCCTTTCGTCCGGCTCACACGCCCACCCCCCGCCCGGCTCACTCGGCGTCCTCACGGATGCGCTCGGCGCCGCGCAGGCGCGCCGGGGCCGCTCGGCGGTTCTCGGCGACCTCCTCCTCGGTGGGAAGTTCGGCACCGCGCGTGAGGAGCTTGAGCCGGGGCTGGTAGCGCTCGGGGACGACCGGTAGTCCGGGAGGCGCAGTATTCGCGGCGCCCGCCGCGAACACCTGCTTGACCAGGCGGTCTTCGAGCGAGTGGTAGGAGAGGACGGCGATCCGGCCGCCGACGGCGAGTGCCTTCACCGCCGCCGGGATGGCCCTCTCCAGGACCGCGAGTTCGCCGTTGACCTCGATGCGCAGCGCCTGGAACGTGCGCTTGGCCGGGTTGCCGCCGGTCCGTTTGGCCGCCTGCGGCAGCGCGTCCCGGATCAGCTCCACGAGCCGCGCGCTGTTCGTGAACGGCTCCTTCTCGCGCTCGCGCACGATCGCGGACACGATCCGCTTGGCCTGCTTCTCCTCGCCGTACGTCCGCAGGATCCGCACGAGTTCCCCGGCCGGGTAGGTGTTGAGGACCTCGGCGGCGCTGACGCCCGTTGTCTGGTCCATGCGCATGTCCAGCGGGGCGTCCTGCGCATAGGCGAAACCGCGCTCCGCCTCGTCGAGTTGCATGGAGGAGACGCCGAGGTCGAAGAGCACCCCCTGGACGCGAGGAATGCCGAGCCGGTCGAGCACCTCGGGGAGTTCGTCGTAGACCGCGTGCACCAGGGTGGCGCGCTCCCCGAAGGGGGCGAGCCGCTCCCCGGACAGGCGCAGCGCCTCCTTGTCACGGTCGAGCGCCACGAGCCGGACCTCGGGGAAGCGCTCGAGCAGCGCCTCGCTGTGGCCGCCGAGCCCGAGGGTGCAGTCGACCACGACAGCCCCGGGCTCGGCGAGGGCCGGGGCCAGCATGTCCAGGCACTGCCGGAGCATGACGGGCACGTGTCGACTCTTGCTCAAGGGGGGCCTCTCAGATCCGGCGAGGCCGTACGCACGGCCGGGTCCCCGCCCTCTCCCGGCCGACGCCGGGGGTGCCCCCAGTGAAGGGGAAGCCTGCCGGCGCCGGAAGCGTCAGCCGACCGGGAGCGGGAGGAGGCCGAGCCGTACGTACGCGCCGCGCACGCGGGGAGAAACCGGCGCTGTGCCGATGTCTCCGGGGTGAACAGTCGCGGGGAGAGCCTCTCGCCTCCCGCTTCGCGTCACTTTAGTCCACCCTGTCTTGCGGTCAATCAACCGGCCTGCGCGTCGCGCACCGTGCCTGTCCCGGCAGCACAATTCGAAAAGATTCACCCATCCGAGTGAGGTTTCACCGTCCGTGTGGGTTGCGTCACAACAAGCCGCCGTGACGTTCTTTGTCCCCTCTCACAGCGGGCCTCGATCCCCTGTGACCAGTACCGTCATGGGTATGACGACTTCCGCATCCGTTCCCGCCGGTCCCGAAGGCGCCATACTCGGCACCGTCACCGATCGCCTCGTCGACGCCAACCAACGCTACGCCGCCGCATTCACCGATCCCGGGATGGACGCCCGTCCCGTCCTCCGGGTCGCGGTCGTGGCCTGCATGGACGCCCGGCTCGACCTGCACGCCGCGCTCGGCCTCGAACTGGGCGACTGCCACACCATCCGCAACGCTGGCGGCGTGGTGACCGACGACGTGATCCGCTCCCTCACCATCAGCCAGCGCGCGCTCGGCACCAGCAGCGTCGTCCTCATCCACCACACAGGCTGCGGTCTCGAGTCGCTGACGGAGGACTTCCGGCACGAGCTGGAGATGGAGGTGGGTCAGCGGCCGGCCTGGGCGGTCGAGGCCTTCCGCGACGTCGACCAGGACGTACGGCAGTCGATGCAGCGCGTGCGCACCTCTCCGTTCCTGCTGCACACCGACGACGTGCGCGGCTTCGTCTTCGATGTGAAGACGGGCCTGCTGCGGGAGATCGACCCCGCGTAACAGCACGTGCCGGCACCCCGATCCATCACAACGGCCCCCAACTGCGTACATCCATTCGGACAAAAATCCCGGGCCCGGTGTGCCAAAAAGGCCGCAAGGCCGACATATCGCGGCCAGTTGTCCACAGCCGAGTGACACGAACCGGTAACGGCAACAAGAATGCGGTTGTGGCGTCACGCGGAACTTTCCCCGCGTGGTGTCCGTGTTTCGGGGTGGGCCGGTCCGCATCGCAGAGCGTCGGCCCGGAGAAAGAACGGGCCGAGGAGGGCCGGGTGACGACCTATGACGATCGAGCGAGCCTTAGTGATCTGACTGCCACTGTGGAGCGCGTCCGCAGTTCGGTGGAAGGAGTGATCGAGGGCAAGCCTGAGGTCGTACGGCTTTCGCTGACCGTGCTGCTCGCCGAGGGACATCTTCTGATCGAGGATGTCCCCGGCGTCGGCAAGACCATGCTCGCCAAGGCGCTGGCGCGTTCCATCGACTGCACGGTGCGGCGTATCCAGTTCACGCCCGACCTGCTGCCCTCGGACATCACGGGCGTGTCCATCTGGGACCAGCAGCGCCGGGACTTCGAGTTCAAGCCGGGCGCGATCTTCGCCCAGATCGTGATCGGCGACGAGATCAACCGCGCCTCGCCCAAGACCCAGTCCGCGCTCCTGGAGTCGATGGAGGAGCGTCAGGTCACCATCGACGGCCAGACCTACGAACTGCCCAGCCCGTTCATGGTGGTCGCCACCCAGAACCCGGTCGAGATGGAGGGCACCTACCCGCTGCCGGAAGCCCAGCGCGACCGCTTCATGGCCCGCGTCTCCATCGGCTACCCGAGCGCGGACGCCGAGTTGCAGATGCTCGACATCCACGGCGGGGTGAACCCGCTGGACGACCTCCAGCCGGTGGCCCACGCGCACGAGATCGTGAAACTGGTCGAGGCCGTCCGAGGCGTCCACGTCGCGGAGTCGGTCCGGCGCTACGCGGTGGACCTGGTCGCCGCCACGCGCACCCACCCCGACCTCAGACTCGGCGCCTCGCCGCGCGCCACCCTGCACCTGCTGCGCGCGGCGAAGGCATCCGCAGCCCTGAGCGGCCGGGAGTACGCGCTGCCGGACGATGTGCAGGCCCTCGCCGTGGCGGTCCTGGCCCACCGTCTGCTGCCCACCGCGCAGGCCCAGCTCAACCGCCGTACGGCGGAGCAGGTCGTCCAGGAGATCCTGGCGAGCACACCGGTGCCCGCGGCGCCCCAGCAGCAGTCCGGCCTCACCATGGGCCGCGGCTACGGCCAGCAGCCGCCCCGGAGGCTGTGATGACCCACGGGGGAACGGCGCGCGCCGCCGAGGAGGGCAGGGGCGGGATGCGCACCGCGCTCGCCGGGCTGACCACGCGCGGGCGCTCCTTCCTGGCGGCCGGCATCGCGGCCGCGATCTGTGCCTACGTCCTGGGCCAGGGCGATCTGCTCCGGGTCGGGCTGCTGCTCGCGGTGCTGCCCCTGGTGTGCGCGACCGTGCTGTACCGCACCCGCTACCGGGTCGCCGGCAGCCGCCGCCTGACCCCCTCGCGCGTGCCCGCCGGCTCCGAGGCCCGGGTCCATCTGCGGATGGACAACGTCTCCCGGCTGCCCACCGGGCTGCTGATGCTCCAGGACCGGGTGCCGTACGTCCTCGGGCCGCGCCCCCGGTTCGTCCTGGACCGGGTGGAGGCGGGCGGCCGCCGCGAGGTGTCGTACCGCGTGCGCTCGGACCTGCGCGGCCGCTATCCGCTGGGCCCGCTCCAGCTGCGTCTGACGGACCCGTTCGGGATGTGCGAACTGACCCGCTCCTTCTCGACGTACGACACCCTGACGGTCATCCCGCGCGTGGAGCCGCTGCCACCGGTACGGCTGACGGGCGAGGCGAGGGGGTACGGCGACGGGCGGCAGCGCTCGCTGGCGCTGGCGGGCGAGGACGACGTGATCCCGCGCGGCTACCGTTACGGCGACGACCTGCGCCGGGTGCACTGGCGTTCCACCGCGCGCTACGGCGAGCTGATGGTGCGCCGCGAGGAACAGCCGCAGCGGGCCCGGTGCACGGTGCTGCTCGACACCCGGGGTGTCGCTTTCCGGGGCGCGGGCCCGGACTCGGCCTTCGAATGGGCGGTGGCGGGCGCCGCGTCCACGCTGGTGCACATGCTCGAACGGGGCTTCTCGGTGCGGCTGTTGACCGACACGGGCAACTCGGTGCCCGGCGAGGGCGCGGACGGGTTCGCGGGCGCGAGCCAGGAGTCCGCGGACGCGGCCGGGTTGATGATGGACACGCTCGCCGTGATCGACCACTCGGACGGTGCGGGCCTGTCCCGCGCGTACGACGTGCTGCGCGGCGGGAACGAGGGGCTGCTGGTGGCCTTCTTCGGCGATCTCAGCGAGGAACAGGCCGCGGTGGCCGCCAATATGAGCAGGCGCAGCGGCGGGGCACTCGCCTTTCTGCTGGACAGCGACGCCTGGGGGCGCGAACCGAGCGATGTGCCTGGCCCGTTGAACCGGAGCGAGGAGCGGCTGCGGATGCTGCGCGAGGCGGGCTGGACCGCCCTGATGGTGCCCCGGGGCGTCTCACTGCCGGAGTTGTGGCGCGAGGCGGACCGGCAGCGCACGGGCGTCGGCGCCGTGAACGGTGCGGAGGGACTGTCATGAGCGGGCGCGCACGGCTGGCGCTGTGTGCCGCGGCGGCGACGCTGATGGCGTCGTGCGCCCTGCTTCCCCTGGTGTCCCCGGCGACCTGGCTCTTCCAGGCGGTGTTCCTGGTGGCGGTCCAGAGCGGTGTGGGCGCGCTGACCCGGCGCGTCCCGCTGGCGCGTCCGCTGACCCTCGCCTGCCAGGTGGTGGTCACCCTCCTGCTGGTCACACTGATCTTCGCCCGCAGCCAGGCCGTCGCCGGGTTCGTCCCCGGCCCCGACGCCTTCCACCACTTCGGGGTGCTGTTGCAGTCGGGCGCGGAGGACGTCGGGCGCTATGCGATCCCCGCGCCGCTCACCCCCGGGATCCGGCTGATGATCGTCGGCGGTGTCGTGCTGATCGGGCTTCTGGTGGACGCGCTGGCGGTGACGTTCCGGGCGGCCGCCCCGGCCGGACTGCCGCTCCTTGCGCTGTACTCGGTGGCCGCGGGCCTCTCGAACGGCGGCACCGACTGGATGTGGTTCCTCGTGGCGGCGGGCGGCTATCTGATGCTGCTGCTGGCCGAGGGCCGCGACCGACTGTCCCAGTGGGGGCGGGTCTTCAGCGGTGCCCCCCGCACCCCGGGCGCGGAAGCCGGCGGGGCCGTCGCTCCCGTCCGCACCGGGCGGCGCATCGGCGCGGTCGCGCTGGGCGTGGCCCTGGTGGTGCCGCTCGCCCTGCCCTCGCTCAAGGGCGGGCTGCTGGACGGCGCCGGGACCGGCGTCGGCGACGGCCTCGGCGACGGCGGCACGATCTCCGCGGTCAACCCCCTGGTGTCGCTGCGCGACAGTCTGAACGTGGACCAGGACCGCCAGGTCATGGCGTACCGCACCAACACGGACGACAACCAGGACATGTATCTGCGGATCGTCGCCCTCGACGACTTCGACGGTACGACCTGGAAGCCCGCCCAACGGCACATCTCGGCCGTCCCGGACGCGCTCCCCACGCCGATCGGCCTCGCGGGCGGGGTCAGGCGGACCGAGATCGAGACGCGGATCTCGGCGGCCGACTGGTACGCGCAGGACTGGCTGCCCATGCCCTACCCCGCGACGAGCGTGAAGATCAAGGGCAGCTGGCGGTACGAGCCGGTGGGCCGCACCCTCGTCGGCGACCACGGGCAGAACACCCGGGGCCTGCAGTACAGCGTCAAGAGCCTGATCGTGCAGCCGACCGCCGAGCAGCTGGCCGCGGCGCCGGAGCCGCCGGAGGCGCTGAAGCGAGAGTTCACCAAGGTGCCGGGGTCCCTGCCGGCGGTGGTGGCGCAGACGGCCCGCAGGGTGACCTCGGGCTCGTCGAACCACTACGAGGAGGCGGTCAAGCTCCAGGACTACTTCGCGGTCGACGGCGGATTCACCTACAGCACCCAGGTGCAGGTGGGCACCGGACCGAACGCGATCGCCCGGTTCCTGCAGGACAAGCAGGGCTTCTGCGTGCACTTCTCGTTCGCGATGGCCGCGATGGCCCGGACGCTGGGGATACCGGCGCGGGTCGCGGTGGGATTCACCCCGGGTTCTCCGCAGGCGGACGGCTCGATGTCGGTGGGGCTGCGGGACGCCCACGCCTGGCCGGAGCTGTACTTCGAGGGCGTGGGCTGGACCCGCTTCGAGCCGACCCCGACCCGGGGCTCGACGCCCGCGTACACGCAGTCGGACACGCCGAGCGGCAACAACCAGGGGGTGCCGCAGCCGTCGCTGTCGTCGTCCACGGCGCCGTCCATCGCACCGTCGGCGAGCGAGAGCTGCACGGCGCAGGAGCGGAAGCTGGAGGCGTGCCCGAGCCAGTCCTCGCAGGCCGTGGTGGCCTCCGGGAACGACGGGCCGCCGTGGTACCAGATCCTGGCGTGGACGCTGCTGGGGCTGGTCCTGGTCGCGTTGCCGCTGACGCCGATGCTCTGGCGGCTCAGAAGCCGGGCGGTGCGGCTGGCCTCCGCTCAGCACGCGTCGTCCGGTCCGCCGCGGGGCGGCGTACGCGGCCGGGAGCGCAAGGCCGGCACGCAGTACACGGATGACGTCGGGATGACCGTGCTGCCGGGCCAGGCTCTCCCGGGCCGGGTCGCCGAGGTCGCAGTGGGGCACACTCTGGCCGTCTGGCGGGAGCTCACGGACACCGCGTGGGACTACGGCATCGTGCCGGACGACGCGCTGACCCCGCGGAAGGCCGCCGAGCGGATCGTGCGGCTCGGCGGGCTGGACGCGTCGACGGCCGAGGCCGTGCACCGGGTGGCCGGCGCTGTGGAGCAGGTGCTCTTCGCCCCGCAGCCGCGCGCCCAGGCCGGACTGGTCGACGATGTGCGCAGGCTCCGGGTGGCGCTGAGGTCCACAGCCAGTCGGCGGACCCGTGTGCGGGCGGTCGTGGCACCGCGCTCGGCCATGCGGGCGGTGTGGGCCGTGAGTGACGGCTGGGCGGATCTCAGGGCCCGCTGGTCGGCGCGCTGGGCGGCCCTGGTGCGGCGGCCGTCCGGCCAGCGGAGCGGCTGACGCACGCAACCGCCCGCCCCGGGGAAACGGGGCGGGCGGTGTCGTTTCTGCCCCCTGGAACGGACGGTGCCGGTGCCCTTGCCCTTACCCGTGGCAGCCGGTTCCCTCGTCCGTCGTGCCCTGTCGCGGCCTCGGAGAGCCGGCGCCTGCCCGGTGCGGCTCCCGCTCCAGGAGCGAAGCCGCGTCGTCGAGTACCCCCGCGATCCTGGCAAGCGTCGCCTCGTCCCACTCCATGGCCTCCAGCACCCCAGGGCGGTCTTCCAGCACTGGACGCCGACGCACATGCCGCCGGACCGCCGCAGGACGAGAACCCGGCCACCGCCACCCCGGCACGCGCACCCGCGCACAGGCGGACGGGCGGCGGGAGGACGAGGACCCGGCCGCCGTCATCCCGGCGTGCGCACCCGCGCAAGGGCCGCCGGGCTGCCGAAGAGCGAGAACCCGGCCACCACCACCCCGGCATGCGCACCCCCGCACAGACCACCGGACCGCCGAAGAGCGAGAACCCGGCCACCACCACCCCGGCATGCCCACCCCCGCACAGACCACCGGGCTACCGAAGAGCGAGAACCCGGCCACCACCACCCCGGCATGCGCACCCGCGCACAGGTGGACGGACCGCCGAAGAGCGAGAACCCGGCCACCGCCACCCCGGCACGCGCACCCGCGCACAGGTGGACGGACCGCCGCCGATATCCGTGCCGCCGTCAAGGAGGCGGCCCCGCCCTGGCCTTGCGGCACGAGCCGGTGGAGCGCGGTCCGGGACCCGTCGGCTCGCCCGGGCACAGATCAGGGGGCGACCACCTCGTCGGTGGTCGCCCCCTGGACGTCTGTCTTCGGCTGCCGCCCGGCGGGCTAGTGGCCGTGTTCGTCGCGGCGTCGCTGCCAGCGTTGTTCGATGCGGTCCATCATGGACCGTCGCTGCCGGACCTGCCTGCGGGAGCCCGGCGCCCCCTGCTCACCCGGCTTGGGTGCCTTGCGCCAGCCCGTCACGGCGAGCACGGCGCAGCCCAGCATGACGAGAAACCCGACCACGCTGATCCAGATCAGCTGTGCGACCATTCCGGCCATGAGGAGCGCGATACCCACCAGGAAGCCCGCGACCGCCTGGTAGACCCGTCGCCGGGTGTACGTACGCAGCCCGCTTCCCTCAAGCGCTGTCGCGAACTTGGGATCTTCGGCGTACAGCGCTCGCTCCATCTGCTCGAGCATTCGCTGCTCGTGCTCCGAGAGCGGCACGGAGTCCTCCTCATCGTGCAGTCGCCGGGGCGACCGGGGGTCCCCTTCAGGATAGGCAGGGAATCGCCCCCTTGAAACCCGCCCCTCTACGCCAATTGGCCAACCGGAACCCGCCATGGACGTCCCGGCTCGCTGAGGCTTCCATTCCCCAGCGACCGACCCGTCATGCCGGACGGTCTCCCTCGATCATACGGCTCGCACCGCCCGATCGGGGGTCCTGTGGCGTACTCCATCCGCCGTCAAGCCGCTGATCAGCGGCGCGTCACGGCAGGCACTCAGGACTCGGACGCCCCCTGTGACTCACCGAGGACATGGAGCTGCGTGGCCACGGAGTGGAACGCGGGGGTCTCGGCGGCCGCGGCCTCCAGCTTGAGCAGCGCTTCCAGGGCGCCAGGCTCGGTGTCCACCAGGACCCCGGGCACGAGGTCCGCGAAGACCCGCACGCCGTGCACGGCACCGACGCGCAGGCCCGCGTCCTCGACGAGCGCGGTGAGTTGCTCGGCGGTGAAGCGGTGCGGCACGGGGTCACCCTCGCCCCAGCGGCCGTTGGGATCCTCCAGCGCCTGCTTGGCCTCCTTGAAGTGCCCGGCGAGGGCCCGCGCGAGCACGGCGCCGCCGAGGCCTGCGGCAAGCAGGCTGAGGACACCGTCGGGGCGCAGCGCGGCGACCACGTTGCGGACGCCCTCGGCGGGGTCGTCCACGTACTCCAGGACGCCGTGGCACAGCACGACGTCGTAGCCGCCGCGCTCGACGACGTCGAAGAGGCCATGTGCGTCGCCCTGGACGCCCTGCACCCGGTCGGCGACACCGGCCTCGGCGGCCCGGCGCTCCAGCGCGAAGAGCGCGTTCGGGCTGGGGTCGACGACGGTCACGCGGTGGCCGAGGCCGGCGACGGGCACGGCGAACTTGCCGCTGCCGCCTCCGGTGTCGAGGACGTCCAGCACGTCCCGCCCCGTGGCCTTGACGCGGCGGTCCAGGGCGTCCTTGAGAACATCCCAGACCACGGCGGTACGGAGAGAAGCGCGGGGTCGAGAGGGGTCGGAGCGTGGCGACGTCGTTCGAGGGCTGTGGTGGGAGACGGGCGGGCGCATCGGGTCCGACACGGCAGTTGACTCCTCGGCGCGGCACCGCCTGGTGTACGGCGGAGCGATCGGACGGCCTTCCGGCCCCCGGTACCAGGGCGAAAGGCTTCAGGCGCCTCCAGCCTATTGCCTTTGGAGCCCTGCCCGGAGCCCCGACCCACACCACCTGCCGGCCCGGGCCCGCGCTGCCCCGCCCACCCATCTTCGGCCCACCCGGCCGACGGCCCCGGGCACTCGGCTCAGCCCGCGTCCGGGATCTCCCGGTCCCCGTCCTGCCGCGGCTGGGGCAGCACCGGCTGGAGCACCAGCATCCGCTCGACCAGGCGCAGGAACATCGCCACATCGCGTATCAGGTCGTCCGCGTCGCGGATACTGGCCGCACCCTGGATGCCGGCCTCGGCGCGGGCACGGCGGGGAGCGCCGGCGGCGAACAGCGCGCTCCACTCGGTCAGTTCGGGCGCGATCTCGGGGAGCACTTCCCAGGCGCTTCTGATCTTGGCGCGGCGGCGTGCCGTGGGCTCCGGGCGCCCGCGTGCGGCGAGCACGGCGGCGGCCGTGCGCAGGGCGGCCAGATGGGCCGTCGCGTACCGCTCGTTGGGCGTCTCGAGGACGGTCGCCTCCTCGAGTGCGGCGCGGGCCTGGGCGAGCAGGTCGAGCGCGGCGGGCGGGGCCGTGGCCCGGCGCAGCACGGGGTGCACGTCGCTCGCCGGGCCGGTCAGTGAGGGGGCAGGGCCGCTGCCGCGGCGCCGGCGTGCCGCGGCAGCGTGGTGGCAGGCCAAGAAGAACCAACTGGCGGCTGCCTGACGGCGCAGTGGCCGTATGTTGCCAACGTGTGGTAATCCACAGACAAACCGTTGAGAAATGGT